>JANPOX010000341.1:0-7051 GCA_031428235.1 Bacteroidia bacterium
TTACATTTGGAAGATTACTGCCACAACCCTTGATGGCAAAAAAATAAATAAAACAGGGGATTTACTTTTATTAAGATAAAGATGAAATAGTCATCCGCCAGTTGGCGGACAAATAAGATAAGATGCCTAAACCATATGACAACTAAATAATAATAATAATAATAACAGATGAAATTACTTTTACAGATTACACTTTTTTTAATTGCCACGCAATTGTTCGGGCAAGCAAAGATCACTACTAAGCTATATGCTAAAGATTTAAAATTAGCTAACGCTGCGTTTGAAATGGAAGATTATTTAGAGGCAATTACTTTATATAAAAAAGTATTAGCTGTTGATCCTAACCATGAAACAGCAAATCTTAATTCTGTGATCAGCAAGATTAAAATTAATCAGCCCGCCGATTCCTGCGTTGTTCACTTGATGAAATTAAAAACCAGTACAAAGCCGGAAGTTCAATTCTATTTTGGAAAAATTTATCATCTGACTTCCAATTTTGAAGAGGCTATTCGTTGTTATGAAAAATACAAAACCTTTCCTGTTAAAAAACGAACTATTCCTGATACTGAGGTTAATTATTATATTTCATGTAGTAAAAGCGCCATTGAATTAATTAGTCATCCACACCTTTCGGTTATCAAGAACATAGGCAACACTATTAATTCTCCATACGCAGATTATGTTCCATTAATTTCACCGGATGAAACCACATTGTATTTTACTTCCCGCCGTGAAGGTAGCACCGGTAATTTGAAAGATGTGTATGGGAATTATTTTGAAGATGTTTATGTTTCTCAAAAAGGAGATGACGGAAAATGGGCGACACCAAAAAATATCGGGGCACCTATCAATACCAGTACGCATGATGCCTGTGTTGCTTTAAGTTTTGATGGTAACCAGCTCATCATCTATAGAACTGCAGCAGATATGATCTCCGGTGATCTTTACCTGAGTAGGATGGATTTTGATGGTTGGGCCGCTCCAGTAAAATTTGGACCATTGATCAATACTCCATACATTGAAACAAGTGCCTGTTTTAGTACAGACACCAGCGTAATTTATTTTAGTTCTAATAAAATTGGTGGCCTGGGAGGAAAAGATATTTACAGGATCAAAAAACTTCCTGATGGAAGATGGTCGAACCCAATGAACCTGGGGCCAACGATTAATACTGATAAGGATGAAGATTCTCCATTTCTTCATCCGGATGGAACCACTCTTTATTTCAGTTCAAAAGGACATAATACCATGGGAGATTACGATGTATTTAAGTCCATTTTAAATACCGGAGATAATACATTTTTTTCTCCCGAAAATTTAGGCTTTCCCATCAATACTATTAATAATGATATTTTCTTTGTATTGAATGCTAAGGGCACCCGCGGATATTATTCTTCTATTAAAGAAGAAACTTTCGGTAGTTCCGACATTTATACGATAGATATGCGTTTTGGAGATAATGATGTGAAAGTAAAACAAGGTAAGGTTGTATTTGGAAACGAATCACGTAAAGCAAAAATTACTTTAATAGATATTGAAAGTAAACAAGTATCCGGAATTTTTAATGCAAATTCAAAAACAGGAAAATTTATTCTGGTAATGAATCCATTAAAAGCATATAAAGCTATAGTGGAAGAAGATGGTTTTCAAACAATGATCGTTGACATTGAACCGATGGTGAATGAACTCCTGGAAAAGGAATTAATTTTAAGTTTATCTAAAAAGAAATAATATTAAACTATTAGCTACATATTTAAACATAATGTTAGTGTGTCTTTTATTCTCAAGAGGAATGAAAGCTCAGGATCCACAATTTACTCAATTCTATGCGGCACCAATGTACCTGAATCCTGCATTTACTGGCCTTACTCAAGAGCACAGGTTTGTAGCCAATTATAGAAATCAATGGCCAGGTGTTAGTAAAGCTTACCAAACCTACATGGCCAGTTATGATTATAATTTATCAGATATCAATAGTGGTATAGGCATTTCGGTTATGCAAGACAAAGCAGGAACAGCAGGATTGACACACACCCAGTTCGGAGTGAATTACGCGTATCATTTTAAGATCAGTAAGTTTTCAGAAATAAGGATGGGAGCTAACTTAAACTATAATATGAAGCGCCTCGATTTTTCTAAATTAAAATTCAATGACCAGATCGCAACAGGGTCAGGAACTTCAGTGGAAGCTAACCGTTATGAAGCTCTAAATTTTATGGATTTTGCAGCCGGTGCTCTTTTAAATTCAACGCAATATTGGCTGGGATTTAGCGCTAAACACTTAACACAACCAAACAGCAGTTTAACAGGCGACAAAGTTCCTTTACCATTAACTATTAGTTTGCATGGAGGGTATCGTTTTATTATTGAACAAAAAACAAAGGTACTCACACGCTACATTTCACCTGCATTTAATTTTCGCCACCAACAAAAGTATGATCAACTGGATATTGGCGTGTACTATTATCATCTTCCTTTAAATGTTGGTATATGGTATAGAGGATTGCCCTTTAAAAAATACGCAGCCACCTATGCCAGCAGGGAATCAATTGCTCTTTTGATTGGCTTTGACCTTACCGAATATAATTTGCGTGTAGGTTATAGTTATGACCTTACGGTTTCAAAGTTAGGAATTTCAAATACCATGGGCGCACATGAGATCTCGGTGATTTATGAAATTGCCAGAAAGAAAAAAAGAAACAAACGGATTATTGTTACTTGCCCGAAGTTTTAATTCAGGATTGTTGAAATAAAAAATCCCCATTTGAATTATCAAACAGGGACTTTTTTATTTAATTCTTAAAACTATTTCAATTTAAAAGCTGCTTTCACTTTAGAAACATAATCTAATTTTTCCCAGGTAAACAATTCAACTTTCATTGTTTTTGTTTTTCCGTCAGGCATTTTGAATGTTTTAGTTACTACTTCATTTTTACGTCCCATGTGTCCGTATGCTGCAGTTTCGCTATAAATAGGAGTACGTAATTTAAAACGTTGCTCAATAAAGTAAGGGCGCATATCAAATACACCTGATACAATTTTAGCAATTTCACCATCTGTCATTTTTACTTTAGCTGTACCATAGGTATCAATAAAAATTCCCATTGGCTGAGCAACACCAATAGCATAAGACACCTGAACTAATACTTCAGAACAAACACCTGCTGCTACTAAATTTTTGGCAATGTGACGTGTTGCATAAGCTGCAGAACGATCTACCTTACTTGGATCTTTACCGGAGAAAGCACCACCACCATGAGCACCTTTTCCACCATAGGTATCAACAATGATCTTACGGCCAGTTAAACCTGTATCACCATGTGGCCCACCAATTACGAATTTACCGGTTGGGTTAATATGGTAGTTAATTTTGTTGTTGAATAAATGTGCGTATTTAGGGTAGTTCTTTTTTACACGTGGTATTAAGATATCGATAATATCTTTTTTGATCTTCGCTAACATTTTTGGTTCAGCATCAAAATCATCATGCTGTGTAGAAACCACGATTGCATCAATACGAACAGGAACATTATCATCACTATACTCTAAAGTAACCTGAGATTTTGCATCCGGGCGTAAATATTTAATGGCTTTGTTTTCTCTGCGCAATGCAGCTAATTCAATTAAAATACCATGTGCTAAATCTAAAGCTAATGGCATGTAGTTAGCAGTTTCGTTGGTTGCGTAACCAAACATCATTCCCTGATCACCTGCACCCTGCTCTTCTTTTTTAACTCTGTCAACTCCCTGGTTAATATCAGAAGATTGTTCATGAATGGCAGATAAGATACCACATGAATTTGCTTCAAACATATATTCCGATTTTGTGTATCCAATTTTACGGATCACTTCACGGGCAATTTCCTGAACATCTAAATATGCTTTTGATTTTACCTCACCGGCTAAAATAACCTGACCTGTTGTTACTAAGGTTTCACAGGCAACTTTACTCTGTGGATCGAACGCTAAAAAATTATCAATTAATGCGTCTGAAATTTGATCGGCAATCTTATCCGGATGGCCTTCTGATACTGATTCTGAGGTGAAAAGATATCCCATGTTTGTTTTATATGTTATGATTTGTTTTTGTTTAAAATTTATTGATTATGCTTCACGAAGACTGAATTCATAAGACTCCATGATTTGATTGCATAATAATTTTTTGCATGCTTCATCCACTTTCACAGATGCGGCAACTTTATCAGCGGCTTCAATCTCTAATGTGATATGTTTTCCAATTCGTACATTTTCTATTTCAGGTAAACCTAAACTTTTCATAGAACCTGTAACCGCTTTTCCTTGTGGATCTAGTAATGCTTTCATCGGCATTACGTTTATATCAGCAAAATATTTCATATATCTAAATTATTGTTTTTCAGTTCTCATATGGTTTATTCAGGTAAGCTTAATGTTTTTGTGCATTTCGGAAACATGAATATTTCATATCAATTTATTGTGTTTTGTTTGAAGAGCAACAAATTTAAAGTTTTGCATTGGGAATAAAAAAAATGTTTTGAACAATGATTCCTTCAATAGTTCATAGCTTCTCATTAAAAAGCCTTATCAGAAATTTCGATAAGGCTTTAATTCTAACTAGATGAATTTTAAATTTTATTTAACCTTAAACATCCAGTTAAATGGATCGGCTATTTTACCTTTACGGATTCCTCTTAATGCTTCATCCACTTTATTAGAAAATTTGCGTTCTTCAACAGGAGGTAATGGGTAATAATTGTCAACGTGGCCAATGCCAATGATCTGAGCAATGGTTGCAGCCGTACCCACACCAAAAGCTTCTTTTAACGTGCCTGCTTTGTGAGCCTCAATTACTTCAGCAATAGATACTTTTCGTTCTTCTACTTTCATGCCCCACTCTCTTGCTAAGGCCAAAACACTATCACGTGTAATACCTGCTAATATAGTATCACAAAGCGCCGGTGTCACTAAAGTATCACCAATAACTAACATCAGGTTCATGGTTCCAGACTCTTCTAAATAAGAGTGCGTTTTTCCATCTGTCCAAATAACCTGCTGGTAACCTTTTTCTTGAGCCAATTTTGTAGGATATAAACTTCGGCCATAATTACCGGCTGCTTTCACAAACCCTACTCCGCCTTCAACTGCACGGATATAAGTCGTTTCAATTAATACTTTGATAGGCTCAGAATAATATTTTCCGGCCGGACAAGTAATGATCACAAATTTATAGGTCTCACTTGCTTTTACTCCAATAGCTTCGTCAGTAGCAATTAAAAATGGTCTGATATATAATGAACCTGTATCTGATGTTGGAACCCAGGCAGCATCTAATTTTAATAATTCTAATAAACCACCCATAAAAATTTCTTCTGGCACTTCGGGCATAGCCATTCTAATCGCAGATTTATTCAAACGCTTAAAATTTTCCAATGGTCTAAAAATACTTACTTCACCAGTATCTGATTTGTAAGCTTTCATACCTTCAAATATGGCCTGACCATAATGAAGAGCTGACATTGCAAAACTCATGGGAACATCTTTGTATGGTATAATGCTGGACTTCCCCCATTTACCATCGGCATATTCTGCAATAAACATATGATCGGAAAAACATTTTCCAAAAGGAACGTTATTCACATCATACTCATTAACTCTGCTTTGAGTTGTTTTTTCTATTTTAATATCAGCGTTTGCAGTCATTATTTCTCTATTGTATTAAACAAATTAGCACATAATTTTTGTTAATACAAACTAATTAGTCGATTATTTTAAAGGATTTAGAAAATTCAGATCATTCCTGATTTTGATGCTAAAAATGTGTTTTTAATATTATTTTGTTATTTTCGTACAACTTATTAACAACGTGAAGTTTATTGGCCACTTAATATGTTTGATTCTCATTCAGCCCTTATTTATGAGGGCAGATGGAGGCCCTATAAAAGACACAACACGTCTTAAAATCAACACGTCTGCAATTTCATCTGAAACCAAAGGTATTACTAAACTGCAGTTGGTTAAACTGGTTGATTCATTACTTGACCTTGCGGTGGTTGATGAAAAAGAAATAGAACTCATCAGTTATTATAACAGCATTTTAACCTCTAATGAAGCCAATCTCACTATTGTTAAGTATTGCAATATCCCCGCTACTAATTATTATGACGATTTTGATGAGAGTACCGTTTTTCAAATTACCCCTGATTGTGAATTTCCCGACACTCAAATTATAAAAATCGAAAGTGATTCACTGGGTATTTATCATCATCCAAAAGTTGGGCCAGTGAATTCAAAATTTGGATGGAGAGATGGAAAAATGCATAAAGGAATAGACATTAACCTGCATAAAGGAGATGCTATAGTAGCCGCATTTGATGGCATGGTTAGAATTGCTCATGCCAAAGGAGCTTTTGGAAATGTAATAATCATCAGGCATTATAACGGATTAGAAACAGTATATGCTCATTTATCTAAAATAAAAGTAAAGCCAGGACAGATTGTTTTAGCAGGTCAACTCATTGGCTTAGGTGGTAACACCGGAAGAAGCAGTGGCCCCCATTTACATTTTGAAGTACGGTTCAAAGGCCAGGCACTAAATCCTTCTTCTATCATTTCCTTAACCGTTAATAAAACAGTCAATGATTCTATAGTGATTAAAAAATCCCGTTATGGTATTTGCGCCTATCCTAGTAATGCTACTTTGCATACCATTGAACGTGGAGATACCTGGTACGAGGTAGCCAAACGTTATGGCTTATCAATGAAAGAATTATGTGTTTTAAATGGGATCGAAAAAAGGTATTACCTGAAACCCGGTCAGAAATTAAGAGTGAATTAAACACTGAACCAATACACAAATTTAAGAACCAATCCTCTGTTTTTTTGTCCGAAATTTTCCGAATAATAATTATCAGAATAAACAATAAATAAATCACTCATTGGCTTAAATCTCCATTGAAAGCGCGCATTAATGTTTACATTTTTTATTTGGCTATTGTACTGTATAAACGTAGTGAAAAATACACTTTTCGAAAACGATAATTCGACCTTCGGGCCAATTAAATCTAAATAAACT
>JANPOX010000342.1:0-4531 GCA_031428235.1 Bacteroidia bacterium
TTCGGAGTTTGTCTTGGTTTACAGGCTATTGGAGAGGCTTACGGCGCTACTCTTAAAAACCTGGATTCAGTTTTTCACGGCATTGCCACTCCCATAAATGTTGTTTCAGAAGATTTGATATTTAAAGATTGTCCGGTTACGTTTACAGTTGGCCGTTACCATTCCTGGGTGGTAAATACCAAAGCATTACCTGATGAATTGAAAATTACAGCTACTGATGAAGAAGGAAATATCATGGCGGTTAAACATATTTCACATAATGTGCGAGGTGTGCAATTTCATCCCGAATCCATTTTATCAGAATATGGTGAAACAATGATCAGTAATTGGCTTAACAGCTAATACTGTAAATTCTTTATCATTAATATATTAAATTAAAAAAATGAAAACATCATTTCAACTGTTGTGTCAGGGACATAATCTTTCGGAGACAGAAGCCTATCAGCTGTTTCAAACCATTTGCCGAAATGAATTTAATGATTCTCAGATTGCAGCCATTATGGCTTTTTATATTGCAAGACCAATTTCCGTTAACGAATTAATGGGATTTAGAAAAGCATTACTGGAAGTATGCATTCCGGTGAAACTTGAACGAGAAGCTATTGACGTGTGTGGAACAGGTGGCGATCAAAAAGACACTTTTAATATTTCCACGCTGTCAGCTTTGGTATTAGCGGCGTCAGGAGTTCCGGTGGCAAAACATGGAAATTATGGTTCCTCCTCTGTTTCCGGTTCATCCGATATTTTAAATCATCTGGGATACAAATTCAAAGCAACTTCAGATGACTTAAACCGTGAATTTAATCAGCACAATATTTGTTTTATGCATGCGCCATTATTTCATCCGGCCTTAAAAACAGTAGCTGCACAACGAAAAGAACTGGCAGTTAAAACATTTTTTAATTTATTGGGGCCACTAGTGAATCCTGCTAATATTAGTTTTAGGTACGTAGGCGTTTATGGTTTGGAAGTGGCGCGAATTTATAATTACATTTTGCAAAAAGATAAAGCTGATTATTGTTTAGTACATTCCATTGACGGTTATGATGAGGTAAGCTTAACCTGTGCTTTTAAATACATTACAAAAAAAACAGAGCAAACCATTGAACCTGAAACCCTAGGTTTTGCATTGCTAAAAGAACAGGACATCTATGGAGGAAAAACCATCGGTGATGCTGCCACTATATTTGTAAATGTATTAAAGAACGAATGCACCATTCCTCAAAAAAATGTGGTTGTCGCAAACAGCGCATTAGCAATGAATGCATATAATCCTAAACAAACGATCGAAGAATGCCTTTCCATTTGCAAAGAAACAATTGAATCAAAAAAAACACATATTTTATTTAAAAACTTAACCTCCAATTAACATGAATACTTTACAAAAAATCATAGAGCACAAAAGAGTTGAAGTCAAAGAAAGGGAAGCTTTGTATCCAATCGAATTATTGAAACAGTCAAAATATTTTAACTCACCTACAGTTTCATTATCTGCTTATTTAAAAAGGCCGGATAAAAGCGGGATCATTGCTGAATTTAAAAAACAATCTCCTTCGGCAGGAGTCATCAATAAATACTTAAGTGTAGAAAAAACATCCATTGGCTATATGCAGGCAGGGGCTAGCGCATTATCTGTTTTAACTGATAAAACATTTTTTGGCGGCTCTTCAGATGATTTGACCACTGCCCGAAAATATAATTTCTGTCCCATCCTCCGTAAAGATTTTACGGTGAGCGAATATCAGATCATTGAAGCCAAATCCATTGGGGCAGATGCCATTTTGCTCATCGCTGCGGTTTTAACTAAAGAAGAGGTTATTCAATTCACAGAGGCTGCTCACAAACTCGGACTGGAAGTTTTGTTAGAGTTACACCATCCCGATGAACTAGAAAAGCTGTATGATAAAGTAGATGTTGTTGGTGTAAATAACAGAGATTTAAATACCATGAAAATCGATATTCAACAATCATTTATTATGGCAGATTTAATCCCAAAACACATGATCAAAGTTTCTGAAAGTGGGATTGAAGATGTACATGAGATCATCAAATTAAAGGCAGTCGGTTACAACGGATTTTTAATAGGCAGCCATTTTATGAAGCAGCCGCACCCGCATTTGGCATGTAAAGAATTTATTGAACAGTTAAATAAAGTAAGCCACGCGGAGAGTCACACTATTTCAAAATAAAAAATGAAACTAAAAGTTTGTGGCTTAAAGCACCAACATAATATCAAAGATTTAATTGAACTTCCAATTGATTATATGGGGTTTATCTTTTATGAAAAATCGCCAAGGTACATTGATCAAAACCTGAGCTTTGATTTTATGAGAACTATACCAAAATCAATAAAAAAAGTGGGAGTTTTTGTTAATGAAAAACCCTATTCCATATTTAACCAGATTGCTCATTATGACCTGGATATGGTACAGTTACATGGAGAGGAAACGGTGGAAGTTTGTAGTGAGCTCAAAACTCATATAAAGGTTATTAAAGCATTTCAAATAAATGATGATTTTGATTTTAATAGTCTTGAAAAATATTTACCGGTAGTTGATTATTTTTTATTCGACACTCCTACAGTAAACTTTGGAGGAAGCGGACAATCATTTAACTGGGACGTTCTCAGAAATTATAATTACCCTGTTCCGTTTTTTTTAAGCGGAGGTATTAATGAAGCGCACGTCGAAGAACTTAAAAAACTAAACATTTCACAATTAACAGCAATAGATATTAATTCGAAATTTGAAACAGAACCGGGTTTAAAAAACACCGAACAGATCAGTAAATTCATTTTAAAACTTAACGACAATGACAAAAAATAAATTCAATGTAAATGACCAAGGCTACTATGGCGAATATGGCGGGGCCTACATTCCTGAAATACTATATAACAATGTGGAAGAATTAAAGAATAATTATTTACAGATCATGGAAAGCGATTCATTTAAAAGTGAATTTGAAGATCTTTTGAAAAATTATGTTGGTCGGCCTACGCCTTTATACCATGCTAAAAATTTATCAGCGCAGTTCAAAACAACTATCTATTTAAAGCGTGAAGACTTAAATCACACTGGCGCACATAAAATCAATAATGCTTTAGGGCAAATATTATTGGCCAAACGTTTGGGAAAGAAAAGAATTATTGCTGAAACCGGCGCCGGCCAACATGGGGTTGCAACTGCAACAGCCTGCGCATTAATGGGACTGGAATGCATTATATATATGGGAGAAATTGATATTGAAAGGCAGGCTCCTAATGTAGCACGCATGAATTTATTAGGCGCTACGGTTGTTCCGGCTTTATCAGGAAGCAGAACTTTAAAAGACGCCACTAATGAAGCTATCAGAGACTGGATCAACAACACGGAAACAACCCATTATATTATTGGTTCTGTTGTTGGCCCTCACCCCTACCCTGATATGGTTGCACGTTTTCAATCAGTCATCAGTAAAGAAATGAAGAGTCAGTTATTACAGCAGGTTGGAAAAGAAAATCCGGATTATGTGATTGCTTGTGTAGGTGGAGGAAGCAATGCGGCAGGTGCCTTCTATCATTATTTAGATAATGAAGACGTGCAATTGATTGGTGTAGAAGCTTCGGGTAAAGGAATTGATACAGGACATACAGCAGCCACACTAACCATTGGAAAACCAGGAATTATTCATGGCAGTAAAACTTACTTAATGCAAAATGAGGATGGCCAGATTACAGAACCTTACAGCCTTTCAGCAGGATTGGATTATCCTGGCATCGGACCCATCCATTCATTTTTAAATGACGTTAAAAGAGCAAAATATTTGCATGTCACTGATGCGGAAGCTATGGAGGCCGTTGTGAACTTAACACAAAAAGAAGGAATTATTCCGGCATTGGAAAGCGCACATGCCCTAGCAGCATTAGGGAAATTGAATTTTAAAGAAAATGATATCGTTGTGGTAAATCTTTCAGGAAGAGGAGACAAAGATCTGAATACATATATAAACTATTTAAATGAAAATAAAGATGCAAAATAGAATTGATCATTTATTTGAACGAAAACAAAAAAATATATTGTCTATATTTTTAACGGCAGGTTATCCAAATCTTACAGACACACTTCCCATTATTAAAATTCTGGATACTACAGAAGTGGATCTATTGGAGATAGGCATTCCTTTTTCTGATCCTATTGCTGACGGACCAATTATACAACAAAGCAGCATGACCGCTTTAAATAACGGCACCACATTAAAAGTGATGTTCGAACAATTAAAAGACTTAAGAAAAATCACTCAGTTACCTATATTATTAATGGGTTATTTAAATTCTGTGATGCAATATGGTGTTGAGCCTTTTTATAAAGCCTGCCATGAAACAGGAATTGACGGAGTAATTTTACCTGATCTACCTTTAGACGAGTATGATGCCGTCCATAAACATTTATCGGAAAAATACAATATCAAAGTTGCTCTGATTATTAGTCCTCAAACATCAGTGAACCGCATTAAAGCAATTGACGAAAGAAGTTCCGGATTCTTGTATTTAGTT
>JANPOX010000343.1:0-3777 GCA_031428235.1 Bacteroidia bacterium
TATAATTTAAATTTTCCCGTCAAAAAATTCTTAACAGAAATAGCCAAAGGCAGACCAACCGTTTTTGCCATGGCCGTATGGACTTCATCATCACCAATAACAACCAGGGATGAAGTCATTCTTTTATGAACGCCATTCAGATCATATTCAAACAAATGCTGCATGACAATCATGTCTTTGTCACCTGGTTTTAATAACCATTTTTCTTCTAATAAATTTTGTAAGAGTTCAGCTGGGGAACCTTCTTTTAATTTAATTGGTCTGTTTGAAAACAAATCCAAATACTCTAATTTTGATATTACATCGTCATTAATATCGGATCCCATAAACGAAATCAGTTTCTCTTTAGTAGAACCATTGCCTTTTGGTAAAAAAGAATCTAAAAGGCTGGTATAAGTCAAAGAGTCAGAATTTTTTATTTTATAAGTATCATCAGTTAAACCTAATTTCACAAATACATTCCATGCTTTGCAATATCCAGGCATACGCAAAGTTCCTCGCAAAATAGTATTGATATTATTTAAACCATATGGCTCCTTATAACTGATGCTGTCACGGTTCGCATACGCATCAAATTTGCCATAACCTTTTACTTCAATGGTTTCTGTTTGTGTATAAATTCGATTATAAGGAATGAATTTTAATTTAGAGTTTTCAATAAACTGGGCTGTGCCCTGACCTGCTAAAATCACGTTTCTTGGATTCCAGCTAAACTTATAGCCCCATGGATTGTCATTGCTTTCTGGCGCAACCAATCCTCCACAAAAAGATTTAAAACCCGTTATTTTTCCACCTTTATCCTGAATTTCATGAATGAGCTTCATAGCAGAAGCATGATCAATTCCGGGATCCAAACCACATTCATTTAAAAGCAATACGTTCTTTTGTTTAGCTTCAGCATCCAGGTCTTTCATGTCCTGACTAACGTAGCTCGCTGTTGCTAAATGTTTTCCTAACCTTACGCAATCTCTTGCCACATCTCCATGCATAAAAGCCGGGAGCATAGAAATAACAAAGTCAGCTTTGCTGATCAGTTCTTCTCTTAATGTAATATTACTTACATCAAACTCAACAGCATTAGCGATGTCTTTATATTTACTGATTTTTGATTCTACCGAGGCCTTGTTGGTATCAGCGATTGTAATTTTCCAATTATAAGTCTTAGCGTTTGATAACAAATAATCAATTAAACTGGATGATGAGCGGCCCGCTCCTATTATTAATATTTTACTCATAAAATAAATTCTGCACAAAAATAACCTTAAATTTGTTATCTAAACAGATAATATGCCTTTAAAAATCAAAGCCTTATTTTATTTACTTTTTTGTTGGTTTTCTGTTCGGTCACAAACAAATTCTCTGGTCATATTCAGTGGATCCGGCAATCCTTTTTATTTAACCGTTAATCATTCCCCGGTTAATACATCTATACAATCGAACGTTAAAGTATTTAACTTATTTTCAGGTTGGAATTTAGTAGAAATAAAAATGCCCTTTAACGGTGCAGAACTTCTCTATAGTGATTCTATACTATTGAGTTGTGAATCCAAATTTGCGAACAAAGAATTTACTTATGTGGTAACCGAAAAGGAAGGGAAACTCAAATTGCAATTTAAATCAACGTCTGAACATTCAGGCCCTGAAGTACCTCCTGTTCCTGAAGCTCCCAAAGAATTAATTCCATTGGTTGATAACAGTATATATGGAAATTTATACCAGGCCGTTAAAAATAAACCGGTGTTTTTTAATAACTATGATAAAGAAGCTGATTTCTGCAAAACCGTTTTGACTGACAAGGAAATAAAATATGCACTCAACCTGTTCAATAAAGCAAATGATGATGAAGCCAAACACAGGTATTTAATTCAGATTATTGACAATAATTGTTATACGTCTTTACAAATAAAAGAGTTAATTGAACAGGTAAAAATAGACATGGATCGTTTAAATGCTTCAAGACGAGCGTACAGGCATGTAACTGATAAAGAAAATATTTCCATTTTAATGCCGATGTTCAGATACCAGGTTATGAAGGAAAATTTTACAGCCTTTTTAAAAGAAGAACAGAATATTACTAAACAAAAAAGTCTACAATGCAAGGAGCCGACCACCGAAGCTAAATTCAACACTTTATATAACAGCATTAAATCAACTGCTTATGAAAATGAAAAATTAAAACTTTCAAAAAAATTACTGGCAGATGTCTGTCTCTCAAGCCAACAAATAAAACAGTTAAGCGAATTAATTACTCATGACAGAGAAAAAATTGAATTTATGAAATATGCCTTTAACGTATTAACCGACAAAGAAAATGCCGGTTCTTTAGCTGATGAATTTCAGTTTAAAGATACCAAGGATGAATTTTTAAAATATATTTCTCATTAATGATGAATGACAAAAAATTAATACCGATCGGAATATTGGGGGCAATAGCAGTTGCTCTTGGAGCATTGGGCGCGCATTTCTTAAAAGGAAAACTTTCTACTGGATTAATTACTCCTGAACAGTTAAACGGTTTTGATACAGCAGTTAAATACCAGATGTATCATGTTTTAGCGATGCTGGCCTTATTTCTATTCTCAAAATACAATTCTCACAAATATATTACCTGGGCTTACTATAGTTTTATAATCGGTATCATATTTTTTTCTGGTTCCCTCTATTTTTTATGTACCAGAAATTTGTTGGGAGCTGAATGGCTGAAAGTGTTAGGTCCCATAACACCAATTGGTGGTTTGTTTTTTATTGCAGGCTGGATTTTTATTGCTTTAACCGGCATTAATAAAAGCAAACAGTAGTGAATTTGAGCGGAGAGGTCATTGCGATACTTACCACCTTATGCTGGAGCTTGGGAATTTTTCCATTTACGGAAGTTGCTAAACTAATAGGTACTGCTCCATTAAATCAGTACCGTTTATTATTAGCCTGGGTTATCATTTCCATCATTTTATTTTTCTGGAACGGACTCTCTCTCTTTGAATTATTCACCAATCCTCTGCCCTATCATTTTTTGTTTTTAGGCCTGTCCGGTATCATTGGTTTTTCAATCGGAGATTATTGCAGCTTTACTTCTTTCAGGCTTCTTGGCCCTAAATTAGGGAGCCTTTATACAACTTTTGCTCCGGGCGCAGCTCTAATTGTTGGTTACGTTGCCTTGAATGAAACGATAAACCTTATAGGCATACTCGGAATTATTATTACTATATCAGGCGTAATTTGGTTAACCCTTTCAAAAAAAGATTCAAACGCTGCTTTAAAAGTTGGATATACCAGAGATAGAAAAGGAATTTTGTTCGGGATCATTGGAGCCCTTTGCCAAGGAATAGGCTTAGTTCTATCAAAATATGGGGTGGATTATTATTCTGAAAAACTCCCAACCATGCATGCTGTTTGGATCAGGTTATTATTTGCCTTTTCTGCCGCATTTATTGTTTCACTTCTTGCCGGAAAATTAATTTCAAATAGCAAACCTGTTTTGACAAACGAAAAAAATAATTTACCGTATATGTTTTTAGGCACCTTGTTAGGGCCTGTCATGGGGGTTACCCTTTCTTTGTTTGCTATACAAAAACTGGAAGTGGCAGTTGCGCAAACTATTTTTGCTTTATTGCCTTTATTTGTTTTACCGATTAGCTTAATTGTTTATAAAGAAAAAATCACACTTCAATCTATACTTGCCTGTATTATAGCACTAATTGGCGTCCTCATATTAATATGGAGAAATAAATTTTAGGTCAAAATAAATATTCTGTTATTTTTTTGAATTTCTTATTAAAA
>JANPOX010000344.1:0-5179 GCA_031428235.1 Bacteroidia bacterium
GTATATGGAGTAATACCTCCACTTAAATTCACAACAGCGGTTCCATTGCTTCCGCCAAAGCAACTTACATTAGTTACACTTGGAGTAACAGTCCCCGTAAAAGGAAGATAAGATATTTTTACTGTATCGGATTTGGGTGGACATGTTCCATTTCCTGTAGTAGTTAAAATTAAATTTACCGATCCACTGGCTAGTTCAGCGGCAGTAGGGGAGTAGGTTGAATTAGCAAGTGTTGTATTATTTGGAGAAAATGTTCCTGTACCACCTGACCATATTCCTCCGCTGGCTCCAGTAACTGATGCGTTTAAAGTTGCTAATGGACTTTGATTACACTTGGTTTGGTCTACTCCGGCATTTGCAGTAATTGCTATGGAAAAGGCGGTTACAGTAACCTGGTTATAAACTGGGGGGCAGCCTGAACCATCAGTTAATTGTACATTATAAGTACCGACGGGTACATTAATAGTTTGAGCCGGATTGACATTGTTCCACAAATAACTATAGGGGGGCGTACCACCCATACCATTTGCTGTTAAGGTTGTGGTAGTTTGTCCGAAACAAATGGTTGGGTTTAATGGAACAATATTTACGGCTAGTGTAGGATTAAAATAAACCCTTACTGTATCACACACTGTAGCAAAATTACATTGAGATGCCGGTTGTCCGCAAACTTTATAATCCACGTAAGCAGGTGGGGTTCCTGATGCCGTTACAGTTGGGGATACGCAAGTACTGCATGAAAGGTAACTGTTATACGCACCGGGCGCGCCCGGGAAAACAGAACTCCAAACTACAGTTGATGGATTAAAACCTGTGGCAGATATTTGTTTAGAACAACCATCATTAATATTAGCATCGGTTCCACCAACAGCAACGGGAATAGAGGTTATGGCATAAGTGTTTGCATTATTTCCCACTTTACAAAATGTTAAAGTATGCGGACCAACTCCTGATAAACATATTGGAGTGCCTAAAGGAGAAGGAGGCAAAGCGCAACCTATTTGATATGCCAATGCTCCATTAGGAATAGCCCCTGAGGCAATGGTGAAGCTAATACCCGCTGCCATGGGATCAAGCGTAATAACAAATTTTATACATCTTGGGCTTTGTCCACAACAGGCACCGTCACGAATAGTATTAGGACTTATCCATGTGCCGCTTGGATTACCGGTAAGATCTACGGTAAAAGTAGGAGTCACAGGGTCACATTGAGAGACAAGACTTAAGGGGAAAACGATTAATAATAATATTATATTAAGTAGAAAAGGGCGCATACAATATCTCTTTGAACATATTACGATAAAGATAGTAAAATGGTTGCTAAAAAAGTTGTATTTAAATGAACAAACTATTAAAAGGGGGGTTTTACCTTTTAAGTTGTATTTCCTGGCTTAATTCATAGGATTCTGTAGTAGCAGATAAATTGAAATTTCGGGTATATTTTTGATATCCGCTCTTTTCAATATTGATCTGGTATTTTTTACCTGGCTTTAAAATAATAAAATATTTACCCTCTTTTGAAGGTGTACTGGTTGCTATTAGGGTTTTAGTTTCCAAATCAATTACTTCGATTGTTGCTGAAAAGTCATTGGTTGCATCATTTACATCCAATAAAATCCTTCCTTTTACTAATACATTTAACTCTCCTTTTGCCTGATTTTTAAGGGATTTGTAATATTTATTGAGAGTTTCCTGAGCAGGATCAGTAGAATCGTCATCGAGGAAAGAAGAAATTTCATTCAATAGTTCCTGAATTTCTTCGGGAGTAGTGTTTTCTTTATCTAAAACCAGCTCTATTTTTTCTAATATTCGTTGAATAATGAGTTTGTTTAGATTCTGTTTGGATAGACGTAATAATTCAGCGTCTTCCTCCTGTTCCTCTGTAGTTATAGGTTTTGGCTTCTTTACAAATTTAAAGTTGATAAATATTTCATGGCTTAATCCTGAATATTTATTAAGAGTTCCTGTAATGTAATCATATGAATAACCAATTGAAAGGTATTTAAATATAACAACACCTAAATTTAATCCTACAGCGTAATTGCTCTTATAAGTAACGCCTGCCCAAAATTTATTTTTAAAATCAAGATTAAATCCTGCATCATATTGCACAGGCGCATTAGGCACATATCTTAGTAAACCCTGAGGAGTAAGAGATATCTCTTTTGCTTTTGACAACAGAAACTTATATTTTAAAGAGCTCATCACATGACGACTCTGGGTGTAAAATGTCCGTGTATCAGAATTAGAAAGGTAACTTATTTTATTATTGGCTATTTGCGGAACGGCAAGCCCTAGTTCAAACCCTTTACAAATAAAGGCCAAACCGGCATTAGCATCAAAAGTCGTATTACTTTGTTTATTTGTAAATAAAGAAGGATCATTGGGATTCTCAATAACTGCATTTGAATAATTAATCGATTGGTTGATTGCACCGGCTGATAAGCCCATTAACAAATGAATTTTATCTTTAAATTTTAATTTATAAGAATATGAAATGTTACCGCCAACTCTACTATTCACACCTTTTCGGTCACTACTCAAACTTATGCCAAGACTCGCATTCTTTTTTAAATTACCATCCAAGGTCAGGATATTATATTGAGGTCCGCCTTTAAATCCTGACCACTGCGTATGATTGACTAACATTAAATTTATACCATCATTTCCTGTGTATGCCGGATTATAAATCATTGGTTTGTAAAAATAATGACTGAACATTACTATTTGCTGACAGTGCAATTGCTCTGCCAACAAAAGAAATAGTAATATTTTAAAAACTTTTTTCATAAATTATCTGTCTATTTATTTTTCAAAATATCCAGTGAACCTTTTTTAACTGAGTTTATTCCTTCAAATGTAACCACATAAAAATAGGTTCCATCAGGTAATGGTGCACCGTTAAAAGTGCCTTGCCAATCATTATTGTAGCCTTTCGTATTAAAAACCACGTTTCCGTATATATTAAAAACGGTTACTTCATTACCCGGATAAAATTTAATATTTTCAATATACCAGTTATCATTAATTCCATCCCCATTTGGACTGAAAACGTTGGTAATTGCACCATCAAAATCAAGAGGCAATACTGTAATAATTATTGTATCTGAATTGACACAAAAGTTAACATCAGTAACACTCAGAATATAATATGTGGTAGCCGCGGGCGATGCAACAGGATTAAATATGCCTGAATTATCAAGGCCAGTAGAAGGAAACCATGAGGGGCTGCCAGTTCCGGTGCCATTAAGTTGTACGCTTTGACCCTGAGTTACTGTTGTATCAAGACCAGCATTTACAATATTTGGAGGAATAACCGTTATTTTTATTTTGTTTGTTGTATCGATGCTGCAATTGGCACTTTGTACAACAGCCTCAAATAATGTTGTTTGGGTTAAATTTGATGTGATAAGTGTAGAAGTTGTATTTGTTAATGTTGACCATGAGGCGCCATTGTTAGTGGAAGAAAGCCAGGTAAGAACATTTCCTACATTCCCTGATAAATTTAATGTACTGGAATTTATTCCATAACATACAGTGGTAGAGCCAACAGAAGATAGTGTTCCGGCAACGGTGACCGGGTTAATTTCAAAAGTTGCTGTTGTTGATGTATCTTTTAAACAAAAAGCACTGTTCTGTACTATTACCCTATAAAGTGTATTTTGAGTAATATTTGAATAAGATAATGTTGTTGAAGTGTTTGAAATATTGTTCCATGAACTACCCCCATTTATAGAACTTTCCCAATACAGAACGCTACCTGTATTACCAGTGAGATAAAGGTTTCCACTTCCTGATCCTCCACAAAAAGTACCTCCGCCTAAAATAGTTCCTCCAACAGAAGGTAGATAAATAGTGATACATGCTATAGTTGAAGTATCCGGTGGAAATGAACCATTTTGTACTACAGCTTTATAACAGGTACTTTGTTGTAAATGGTAATAGCTTTGGCTTGTAAAATTATTACCATTACTTGTCCAACTTACGCCACCGTCCGTAGAATATAACCATGTTGTAACGGTACCAGTATACGTGAACGGCTGAAGCGATACAAAACCGGAATTAACAGAAGTATCGCAATATGTTTGAGAGCCTGATGCAATGCCACCTACAGACTGAGCATTACTGTTTAGTGCCAAAAACCACACAAAAACTAATAAGGCTATTTTTTTGAAGGGAAACATAATCAAAGATCTAAATTTTAAACAAGCTTTTAAGTTTTTTAGTTACGAATTTAGTCATTTAATTTAGGATTTATGAATGCTTTAAACTAAAACACAATCTCCTATCAGTTAAAATAAATTACTATTAATTAATTTTAAAAAGAAAAGCCGATACAGAAATGCATCGGCTCTTATATTTCCATTTTTTAAATTAGGCTTCTGTTGGAATGATATTCGGATCAACCATAATACGTCCGCAGTGCTCACAAACAAGAATTTTTTTATTCATACGAATATCCAATTGCTTTTGTGGTGGGATTTTGTTAAAGCAACCTCCGCAAGCATCACGCTCAACAGGAACAACTGCCAAACCGTTACGAGTATTAGCGCGAACTCTTCTGTAAGCGTTTACTAATCTGTCTTCAATAG
Source organism: Bacteroidia bacterium (assembly GCA_031428235.1). GTDB lineage: Bacteria > Bacteroidota > Bacteroidia > B-17B0 > Aurantibacillaceae > UBA4416. The sequence goes on from JANPOX010000344.1 coordinate 4,593, forward strand.
TTGCTGTTGCAACTTCAGAAGCTTTCATTAAATCTATTTCTTCTTTTTCTGTTTCAGCTATGATCTCATCTAACTCAGATTTTTTCAATTTTAAATCTTTTTTACGCTCAGAAAAATCATGTTGTGATTTTTCAACGATCTCAGATTTTGATTCAATAGCAAATTTATATTCTTTTAAACGTTTCTCAGCTAATTGAATTTCTAAATTCTGGAACTCAATTTCCTTAGTAATAGCATCGTATTCACGGTTGTTTCTTACTTTTCCTTGCTGAGCTTCATATTTTTTTATGTTAGCTTTATAATCCTTAATTCCCTGAGTTTTTTCAGCAACTTGTTCTTCAAGTTCCTTTAATTCCTGAGATAAATTATTTACACGAGTTTCTAAACCGGTAACGCTATCTTCCAAATCCTGAACTTCAAGAGGTAATTCTCCACGAACCGTACGAATACGATCAATTTTAGAATCGATAATTTGTAATTCATATAAAGCACGAAGTTTTCCTTCGATAGATGCATCAATTTTTTCTTTGATTTTAGCGCACATAGTTTAAAAATAATTAACTGGGTTAGTGTTTGTTTCCGTTAAA
>JANPOX010000345.1:0-3674 GCA_031428235.1 Bacteroidia bacterium
GTGGTAACGGGAGTTTCGAAAGCTACCACCACCTCATTAGCTTCAATATGTGATTGTTCCATTTCAAATACAATTGAAGTTGTTGCGGATAAGTCAAGGGTTTTAATAATGGTTTGATAACCTAAAAGTCTTACCTGGAATAAGGTTTTAATAGAAGGAAGATTTCTGATTTCAAAACTTCCGTCTGCTTTGGAAACACCACTGCTTTTAAGATCCGGAAAATATAAAATTGCACCCGGTAAAACTTCACTGGTTACCTTATCTTTTATAATTCCTGTAAAAGTTGTTTGAGCCTGTATAGTATATGACAGGTATATTGCAATAAAGCATATTGTTTTTTTGATTGACATAAAAATTTGTTTTTTTTAAAGAAGTTTATTTTCCTTATTGGGCGTGCCCCGCGAAATAGCGGGTCGGGCTTTTCGTTACAATCTTTTTTTCGAAACTTCGAGAGCCTCAGTTTTCGAAAAAAAGGATTTTCACTTCAATCCCTCACGCATACTATATTACCGGATCGTATCCACTACCGCCCCATGGGTTACAACGGCAAATGCGCTTTAGGGTCATCCAGCTCCCTTTAAACGCGCCATACTTGTTTACAGCATCCAATCCGTATTGTGAACAGGACGGTGTAAACCGACAAGAGGGTTTTAAAAGCGGAGATATCGCGTATTGGTAAAAACGAATAATCGCTAAGGGTATAAACTTCAATTTGTTTTTTTAAAGGTTAATAACTCAATTTAATTCAAAATGAAATTAAGCTATCGGCGGGCCTCTTAAAAGTGAAGTATTGTAATGGTGTTGAGGAATTGAATGCTGATGGTAAAAGAAAGAGGTTTGTTTAGTGCCTTTTAAAGGGAGAAAATTAAGAATAAATTTAAAAACAGTATAATAAACCGGTGTATCAAATTTTTCAAAATCACAATCTTTTGTGCCCTCTAATTCATTAACTGAAACATCCGTTGTGGTTTGAACACTTGTGTGCTCGTGCCCCAATAAAGCATGTATATATACTTTTGGTACAGCAGCAAATAATACAACTGCTAATAAGACAACAGAAAAAAATATTTTGAATTTGGTTTTCAACGGTCAAATATACAAATTATTAGAATACAACAGTTTTAGGTGTAAAATGTATAGTGTTTTATGTAACGTATGGAAATCGCTTTTTGTTAGATTTACTATGAAAATTATAAAATTATTTACGATGAAAACTTTATTTGAAATTCAGGATGAGTTCGTCAAACATTTGCTTAATAATTTTAACGATGGCATTGTTATACTAAATACCGATTTTGAAATAACATATGTAAGCGATTACTTCGTACAATTAACAGGTTATAAAAGAGAAGATTTTATAGCAAAGACAGCGAAAGAGTTTTTTCCCGAAGATGTTTATGATTTGCGTAAAATTTTTGAAGCGAAAGAAATAAATTCTGATACTAAATACTATAAAAAGTTTTATCGGATAGATGGAACTGATTTTACAGTTCGTGTCAGATACACAAAAGCAAAGGATGTCAATGGAAATTTAAGGTACATCATCTATTTAAAAGATAATACCCCCTTTCAGCGCACTCAAAGGGATATTATCAGAAAAGCAATTACAATTGAAAACTTAGCAAAATCAAGAAAAATCAGAAATGGAGAATTAGATCAGGCCATATTTGAAATTCTTGAATCGGCCTCTCGTTCAATGGATAATCAACGTATAAATGCTTGGGTGTTTAATGAAGACCAATCACAAATAAATTGCATTGGTAATTTTGACGCTAAAAAAAATAAATTGGTGGAACAACCAACTTTATTGCGAAAAAATATGCCTAATTATTTTAAGTTGTTTGATACCGAAAAAATCATCATATCAACAGACTCTTTAAATGATCCACAAACTGCTGAATTAGTAGAATCCTATTTGAAACCTCGAAATATTGTTGCCCTAATGAACATTCCTATACGTATTGAAGGCGATATGATTGGTGTTCTCTGCTTTGAACATACTGGTAATAGCAGAATCTGGAATCATCAGGAACAGCAATTTGGACTAATAGTTGCTCAAATGATTTCATTAGCGCTTGAAACAAGCCATAGACAAAGAGTAGCCAGAGAGTTAAAAGAGGCTTTAGAAGTACAAAAGAGTTTAATGAAAGAATTTCAGCACAGGGTAAAAAACAACTTTGCTGTCATTTCGAGTTTAATTAATTTAGAAGGTGAAAAAGCAAAAGACGATTACCATAAAGCTCTTTTTCAGGAGTCGCGCAACCGTTTAGATTCCATCGCAAAACTGCATGAATTACTATATAAATCAAAATCATCCACAACCATAAACCTGAAGGAATATTTGGAAGAAGTGTTAGAGAACCTTACAGAGTCATTTGCGGCAACTCATAAAGGAATTGAGGTTAAAGTAAATATTGATGATGTTGTTTTGGGAGTATCCACGGCTATTCCGGTAGCATTGATATTAAACGAGTTAGTGACAAATTCATACAAGCACGCCTTCAATAATGTAAAAAGCGGAGTGATTGAAGTGATGTTAATTGAAAAAGGAAAAGAAATAAAATTAATAGTGAAAGACAGTGGTGGTGGTTTTGACCGAGCAACTCTGAAAAATACGACTGTTGGTTTGCATATTTTAGATGATCTTGTTAACCAAATTGATGCAACTTTAAATTACAAGTCGGAATCCGGGACAATTGCTGAAGTTTGTTTCAGTAGAGCAAAATAAAATTAGGTGATTTTTGCCTTGTAAACTTAAGTTTTAAGATTCTTGTTTAGTAAAGTGATAATAAGACAAAAAAAGGTGATTTATATAAGCCTCCCACTGAACTGAGAGGCTTACTATGTGGCTTCGCTAAGAATCGAACTTAGATCGTAGGCTTCGGAAACCCAAATACTATCCATTGTACTACGAAGCCGTTTCATTTAACAAATATAAGTATTAAATTTATGCTCATTAGCTACAATATTTTTTTTTTAATACCGTTATAACCGTTATGCGTATCAATATATTTATATTTCTTTTTGTTTTAAAACTGGTTGCTTTTTCACAAGTTAAACCAGGGCAATGGGTGGACCATCTATCCTACAATTATTGCAATAGTGTTGTTAAAGTTGGTAAAATAGTTTATGCTTCAAATGGATTTGGATTATTAAAGTATGATGATTTTGATAATAGTCTTGAAAAATTAACAAAAATAAATGGACTATCCGATGTAGGAATTAAACTTTTAAGAAAAAATGATTACAATAATAAAGTAGTGGTTATTTATAATAACACAAATATTGATGTGATTGAATCGGATGATAAAATCATTAATATTTCTGATATTAAAAGGAAGATTATTCAGGGAAAAAAGTACATCAACGAAGTTTACTTTAAAGATAAATTAGCTTACATATCTTGTGGTTTTGGTATCGTTGTATTTGATACGGATAAACTGGAAATAAAAGACACTTATTACCTGGGAAATGGAATTGCAACTTTAGAGGTCTATCAGGTGACAATGAATGATACTGCTATTTTTGCTGCTACAACAACAGGAATTTATTATGGGAAAATCAATACTAATTTAAGTAATTACCAAAACTGGAAGTCTTTAAATACAGGAATTGCCGCAGGTCCTTATAATTCAATCGTAAATTTTAATGGAAAAATCATAATTAATTACTCG
>JANPOX010000346.1:0-2278 GCA_031428235.1 Bacteroidia bacterium
TAAAAAAACACCCTGTAAGTTGCTAATAGTCAGCGACTTATAGGGTGCTATGTAATTTTTGGCCCAATAAGGGACTTGCAACCTATATTGTTGTCTGATGATTTCCCTAACATATTTATATTTGCAAATTTCCCAAAACACTTTCATAATAACATAACATTATGCTGAATACGTACTCTCAAAAAAATTATTGGAAAGTATTTACTCTTTCAATAATTTTTGTAAATGTGGTTCTTAACTATGCTTGCATAGCCCAAAATGCTAAAAGACCAAATATAGTGTTTATTATGTCGGACGACCATGCCTATCAGGCTATTTCAGCTTATGACCATACCCTTATTGAAACCCCCAATATTGATAGAATTGCAAAAAAAGGTATGCTTTTTACCAATGCTTGTGTAACCAACTCCATTTGTGCGCCATCCAGAGCTACTATTCTTACAGGTAAACACTCTCATAAAAATGGTAAAGTTGATAATGTTTCTGCTTTTGATACCACCAATGTCACTTTTCCCCAATTACTTCAAAAAGCTGGTTATCAAACGGCTATGTTCGGTAAATTGCATTTTGGGAATAGTCCAAAAGGCTTTGACCAGTTTAAAATATTACCCGATCAAGGCAATTATTATAATCCAGATTTTATCACTAAGCAGGAAGGTAACATCAAAGTAAGTGGATATGTAACAGATATTATAACAGATATGACGCTCGACTGGCTTCAAAAAGAGCGTAAAAAGGATAAGCCTTTTGTGCTTATGTATTTGCATAAAGCTCCGCACCGCTCATGGCTTATGGCTGAAAGGCACATGAGAGAATTCACCCAGAAAAAATTCCCTGAGCCAGCTACTTTATTTGATTCACACGAAGGAATGCCCGCTGCCGAAGTTGCTCAAATGAATATACATGGCAATATGGGCTGGGCAGGCGATAGCAAAGTAAATCCTGAAATAATGGATGAATTAGGTTTAAAGGAAATTGGCGTGGATAAAATAAGGTATAAAGCCGAAGTTGGCAGGCTGCATACCTCTCAAAAAGCGAATTTTGATGCTGCCTATAAGCCTGTTATGGATGAATTTAAAAAACGGTATCCAACCATGACAGATAAGGACCTTGCCAAATGGCAATACCAAAGATATATGCAAGATTACCTCGGAACTATCAAATCTGTGGACGAAAATGTAGGTCGAGTGCTTGACTATTTGGAAGCAAATAATTTAATGGATAACACCATCATTGTTTATACTTCTGACCAAGGTTTTTATTTGGGTGAGCATGGCTGGTTTGACAAGCGTTTTGTCTATGACCAAAGTTTTAAAACACCATTACTTATTTCATGGGGAAATCACATCAAAGCAGGTAGTAAATCCGATGCCTTGGTACAGAACCTTGATTTTGCTCAAACATTTTTAGACATAGCTAGTGTAAAGCAACCTGCCGATATGCAGGGTAAAAGTTTGTTGCCTGTGCTAACGGGTAATATGAAAAATTGGAAAAGAGATGCCGTATATTACCATTATTATGAGCATCCTTCAGAGCATAATGTCAACCGACACTATCCCGCCATCACCAAAAACTATAAGCTCATACATTATTATTTTGACAATAATTACTGGGAATTGATTGATAGAAAAAAAGACCCTAATGAACAGCACAATTATTATAATGACCCAAAATATGGCAAAATCAGGGAAGATATGCACCAGAAACTTGATGCCCTCAGAAAGCAATATGGTGATAATGAAACCATTAGCCAAAAATACGTTGATAATTTTATGCCATTAGCCCAAAAAGGTAAAGTATTCGGTGTAGAAAAAACTATCATGGATGGTATAATCAAAAATTGGGAAAAATCTAAAAAGAAAAAGTAAAAGCCTTTAAAATAGGCACTCTCTGAAAAACAGTTTTCAATTTTTCAATGAAACCAAATGTATAATCTAAATTTTAAAAATGGCTTTATAATGGCATTGTTAATAGGTTCATTTTCGAGCTGTAATAATACGCCTATTGAAAAAAATGGAATGGTGCTGGTTAAAGGAAATGCAGAGATTAAAGATTTTTGGATGGATGTTTCGCCAGTTACCGTAGCCCAATTTAGCGAATTTATTGAAAAAACACATTTCAAAACCCAAGCCGAAAAATTTGGTAATGCTGGTGTTTTCGATTTTGAAACTGGTATTTGGAATTTGGTTGAAGGGGCAACTTGGGAATATCCTTTTGGTAAAAATAAACCCAAGGCCGCCTCCAATCACCCCGTAACGCAAGTTTCTTGGAATGATGC
>JANPOX010000347.1:0-7383 GCA_031428235.1 Bacteroidia bacterium
ATCTGATGAGACGACTATTTAAGATTTCAATTTGCACTCTGTTTTTTGTATCTCAATTAACAGCGCAGCTAACTACTACTCAAACATTAACTCCTCAACAATTAGTACAAAATGTGCTTTTGGGTGGAGGTATAACGGCTAGTAATATTACCTATACCGGTAATACTAATGCCATTGCTCAATTTTTTGCAAGTACCAGTACAAACCTTGGAATTCCATCAGGAATATATTTGAGTACTGGTCATGGATCTACGGGTAATGCCCAAGGCCCTCAGGGTCCTAACAATTCCGGAAGTACGGGTACAGATTGGTCTGGAGCTGGCGATCCTTTGCTAAACGCTGTTTCGGGTCAGACCACATATGATGCTGCAATTTTAGAGTTTGATTTTATTCCTACCGGTGACTCTGTTAAATTCAGGTATTGTTTTGGGTCGGAGGAATATCCTGAATATGTAAATGCCGGTGTAAACGATGCTTTTGCTTTTTTCTTAACGGGGCCAAATCCATCGGGCGGAAATTACACCAATAAAAACATTGCTTTATTACCAGGCACAGGTACTGCGGTTTCGATCGATAATGTGAATGCCGGACTAAATTCAACTTATTATAGAACTAATTCAGGAAACGCTATTAATTGTGAATTTGATGGATTTACCACTGTTTTATATGCTTTAGAAAAAATTGTGTGTGGACAGACTTATCACATTAAAATAGCCATTGCCGACGGTGGCGATGGTGTTTGGGATTCCGGGGTGTTTTTAGAAGGAGGCTCCTTCAGCAGCATTCCACCATTGAATGTCTTTACACTCAACTCAAATTCTAATATTCCTGATTCTATTATCGTGGAAGACTGCAATACTTATTGCGCGTATTTTATTAGAAATGGTAATCTGGCAAATGCAGATTCTTTTAACCTACAAGTAACAGGTAGTGCGATATTGGGAACAGATTATATTCAATCCGGAAATCCTGGATTTGCATGGCCAACCGTATTAAATTTTGCCGTAAATCAAGACACTATCAAGTTTTGTAACATATTAGCTTTACAGGATAATATTGCAGAAGGAACCGATACGCTTAAATTTGAAATGTCAAGTTTTGCCACCAGTAGCGTTTCATGTTTAGCATCCAATTCCGTAAAATTTAATCTTTACATCAAAGATTATACACCGATTTCTATTAGTCAGAATGACGTTACTTTATGCAGCGGCACTTCCACATTATTAAATGCTGGTGCAGGTTTTGGGTACCCCGCCTATACATATACCTTATCATCTCCATCTGTCAATACGCCTACTTTAAACACAGGACCTGTTACATCAACAACAGTCTATACAATTACAGTAAATGATATTTGCAACAAACCCGTTACCAAACAAATAACTGTGACTCCTGTAGCCATCCCAATAGTTACTGTAAACGATACTATTTTATGTTATGGCAACAGCGGAATTTTAATAGCATCCGGTGCTTCTACTTATAGCTGGAATACGGGGCCTAATACAGTTTCAATAACTGTTACGCCCACTGTAACTACTAATTATACGGTTGTTGGGTCTGTTGGCACGTGCACTAATTCGGCTGTTTCAACTGTTACTGTTATTGGACAGGTTATAACTGTAAGTGGCATCAATACAATTTGCACCGGGCAAAGCACAACTTTAACAGCTTCAGGTGGCGCTACCTATAACTGGAATACCGGAGGTACAAATGATACTATAATAGTAGCTCCAACGAATACTACTACATATACCGTTACCTCGGTTGCCTCATCTTGCACTAACATGGCTGTATATACGGTAAGTGTTGTACCTATACCAACAGTAAGTGTTACTGGTAATGTTTCTTGTCCCGGACAAAATAACGTACTTACTGCTTCAGGAGCTTCATCTTACGTGTGGAGCACAGGATCAACAAATAGTACTACAATTGTTAACCCTACAACAAACACAACCTATACTGTAACTGGATCCGTGTCATCCTGTACCGATATAGCTGTATATACCGTTACCGTTATACCTACTCCAAGCATCTCAGTTAATGATGGTACTATTTGTATCGGCGATAGTGTTAATTTAATTGCGTCCGGTGGATCGGCTTATGTTTGGTCAACGGGCTCTAATTCGTCATCAATTACTGTAAGCCCTGTCACTACATCAAACTATACTGTTGTTGGTTCAGTAGGTTCATGCACAAGCATGGCTGTTGCAACAGTTAGTGTGGCGAGTCCCGCGGTAACAATTTCAGGAAATAATAATATTTGTATTGGACAGACTTCAGTATTATCAGCATCGGGTGGTTCTGTTTATACGTGGAGTAACGGCGCCGGCATACCGTCAATTTCTGTGACACCTACAGTTAATACTACCTACTCGGTATCTTCAGTGGTTGCTTCCTGCACTAACACCGCCATTTTTACAGTTAGTGTAACGCCTAAACCAATTATCAATGTTACCGGAACCACCATTTGTCCTGGGCAAAACGGAACAGTAACAGCTACCGGCGCAACTACATATACCTGGAGCACTGGCGCAAACAGTAGTTCCATTAATGTGAATCCACTAGTTAACACGACCTACACTGTGATTGGAACCACAATACCATTTTGTGTTGACACTACTGTTTATACAGTCAATGTGATCACTTCACAACCTGATATGTATGCCGTAGTCCCTAATATGATTTGTATGGACTCTATTGGTGCGGTTCGTTTGTTTATTTCAAATGGTAATCCCCCTTATTCTGTTAATTGGATCATCCCAGGTAATGGAATGATACCCTCTGACACAATAGGGAATGTTTATTATTTTTCAACTTCACCAACACCTTCCCTTGAAACCTATACAGTTATAGTGACGGATCAATGCTTATTTAAAGACACGGTCACTGTTAACTTACAGGTTGTTGATTGTGATATTATTATTCCTAATGTGATTACATCAAATGGTGACGGCGTAAATGATTATTTCAGAATAAACGGTTTAGAGAATTTTCCAGGATCTGCGTTCATGGCTTTCAATAGATGGGGCAATAAATTATATAGTAGCGAAGATTATAAAAACGACTGGAAACCCGATATGAATAGCGGAACATATTTTTACATCCTAAATCTTAATGACGGAAGAAAGTTTAATGGCTTCTTTCAAATATTTAAAGACTAACGAGCATTACACGGTTAAAAACATATTTACTTGTACTTTTTTTACTCCTAATAAAATTAGCGGAAGCAACTCATATTGTAGGTGGAGAAATCTACTATGAGAATTTAGGTGGTAATAATTACAAGATTCATATGAAGGTTTACAGGGATTGTATAAACGGTATTCCACCTTTTGACAGCCCTGCTTTTTTTACCGTGTTTGATATGTTTGGGAATCCTGTTACTACATTTCAAATAAGCCCTTTCAGCATTACCACAGTTCCGCCATCCAACAATAGTCCATGTGCGCCAACCGCTTCAGGTAATGCGTGTGTAGAAGAAGCCATTTATGAAACGATAATCAATCTGCCACCTATAACAGGGGGTTATTATGTCACTTATCAAAGGTGTTGTAGAAACAGCACCATTTTAAATTTAATAAATCCAGGAAATGTAGGCGCTACTTATTGGCAATATATTCCAGGACCCGATGTAGTTGCCGGTAATAATAGTCCGCGTTTTGTGAACAGGCCACCAATTTATATTTGTAAAGGTGTTCCAATTGCTTTTGATCATGTTGCCTTTGATCCTGACGGCGATTCACTGGTTTATAGTTTATGTGATCCTTTTAACGGCCTTGATGCCTGTTGTCCGGTTATTGGAACCAATCCTCCATTATTACCTACCGGACAATGTTCCAGCCCACCATCTTCCTGTCCGAGTGCTAACACGCCGCAACCTTATATAAGTGTTCCTTTTACTTCGCCCTATTCTTCCTCCTATCCAATGGCATCTAATCCCGCTATTAATATCGACCCAATCACGGGTTTTTTAACAGGTGTGCCAACCATTACCGGGCAGTGGGTGGTAGGCGTTTGCGTAAGTGAGTACCGTAACGGACAATTAATAAGTGTTCATCATCGTGATTTTCAGTTTAATGTAATTAATTGTCCATATGTTGTTGCAGCGGATATAGTTTCCCAAACAACTACCAATAACGGTCAGGGAACTGGCTATTGCAACGGCTTTACAATCTCCATTTCAAACAACAGCTTTAATGGGACAAATTACCATTGGGATTTTGGTGTGCCCGGAACATTGGCAGATACTTCTAACATTTATAATCCTACTTTTACATTCCCTGCTCCTGGGGCGTACACAGTAACGTTGTATGTAAATCCAAATACACCTTGCGGAGATACCTCAACAGAAGTTGTTCAGGCATATCAATTATTATTGCCGGATTATATTGTTCCAACTGCACAATGCTTTAATGGTAATAGTTTTGATTTCAACGGTACAGGTACATTTCAGGGCAATGGCTCGTTCAATTGGAATTTTGGAGTAAATGCCACACCGTCTTCTGCCACTACTTTATCCGTTACGAACGTTACTTATAACACTCCTGGTGTTTATCCTGTTACTTTTACGGTTAGCGAAAACGGATGCACGGCTACTGTTACAAAAACAATTGAAGTTTGGCAAAGTCCAAATGCCTCATTGGGAACTTTTCCATCAGTTGGTTGTGATCCTGTAGTTGTTACATTTAGTAATACCAGTACTGCCGGCACTCCAATGACCTATTTATGGCAGTTTAGTGATGGCACTACTTCTACCGCTCAAAATCCAACGCATGTATTTACACCACCGGGCGTTTATGGCTTTTCACTTAATGTTAGTACAAATCAAAACTGTATTGACACCAGTAAAATTCTCGCTGTAAATAGTATTACTGTTATTACCACACCAATCGCAGATTTCAGTTATGTGTCTTCTTCAGGAATGTGTTTTAACTCAAACAATTTTTCTTTTACCAATACATCGCAGCTTCTTGGGCCTAATGGTGCTTTAACATGGAATTTTGGCAGTAATGCATCAACGCAGTTTTCAACTAATCAGGTAGTTCCAAATGTTGTTTACAGTGCGCCTGGCTTGTATCCGGTAACACTTATTATCTCTGAGAATAGCTGCTCAGATACTGCAACAAAAACTATTGAAATTTATCAAAACCCAATTGCATCTATTGTTCCTGTTTCACCGCTGGGATGTGACCCAATGTCGGTTGAATTTACAAATACGAGTACCTCTGCCTCACCCCTAACTTATATCTGGAATTTCAGCGATGGAACAACTTCAACCGCAGCAAGCCCTACACACATTTTTACTCCACCGGGTATTTATACTTATACGCTAACCGTTATAACTACCAATAAATGCATAGATACGAGTCAGGTCGTTTCTGTATCAAGCATCACAGTAAATCCTTCACCTGTAGCAAACTTTGTGGCATCACCTCTAGTCGCTTCTATATTTGAACCAGACATTTTCTTTTTCAATACATCCGGTACATCAGATATAATCAGCTGGTATTATGATTTCGCGGATGGCACAGGTTCAACTGAAATAAATCCAAGTCATACTTATGGAGCCTGGGCAGATTATTATGTGACCCAAACAGTTACTAATTCTTATAATTGCCCAAACACTGTTGGCTTGTTAATTAGGATATTACCTGAATTCAGGTTTTGGATCCCTAATGCTTTTACACCAGGCAATAAAGATAACCTAAACGATGTTTTTAAACCGATTGTGATTGGTGTTGAAAATTACACATTTATGATCTTTAACCGTTGGGGGGAAATGATTTACAAAACAAATGATACTGAGGCGGGATGGAATGGCTCATTTAAAGGGGCGGCAAGTCCAATGGATGTATATGTATGGAAATGTGAATTCAGAAATATTGTATCTAAAGAGAATGAATCCCGTGTTGGACATGTAACCCTGGTAAGATAATAATACAAACTCATAACCTAATGTTCATAAACCTTATTTCTTTCCGGTTTTTATGCTTCAAAAAGTACTTCTTTTGTCAAGGTGAATAATCTGTTTACGAAAATAAGAGATAAACATGCGCTTTGGTATAAAGGCATTGTGTTTGCTATTTGCGTTGTTTTTTGTGTGTATTTATTGCCTAAACAAAGTTCAGTTCAAATACCCAATATTAACGAGGGAGATGTGTGGTTAAATTCCGATTTGATTTCACCTTTTGATTTTCTGGTAAAAAAAACCGCTAATGAATTAGCTTTAGAAAAAAAGGAATCTAAAAAGCAAATTGGCTATTTTAAAAAAATAAATGTAAATGCGGAAATTTTATTTTCAAAACTACCTGAACTAAAGAGCGAACAAAAAATTACCATTAAATTTTGTTTAGACAGCATGTACCAGGCGGGTGTATATTTTTCATCAACTCCTGCTCCATTTCTTGATTCCATTTTATACCTCGTTGACAATAATGAAGTGACTTATACCAGGAGGCAGAACCTCTTTAATTATGAGAAAACAAAAGCATTTTTATCACAAAAAATTAATGATGAAAAGATCGTCAATAAGATATTATCTGTCATAAAACCAAATATTGTTTTTGATGAGCTTCTCTCTAATGAAATGATGGATAATGATGAGAAAGAAGCTCAATTTATTTATAAATCAAAAATAGAAAAGGGAGATGTGATTGCTCGTAAAAATGATGTTATTTCAAAAGAGCAAAGTAATATTTTGGCAAGCTACATGGTTGAATTGGCAGAACAGGAAACTAAAATCCCGAAGTTCCCTATTATCATTGGCCAGTTATTAACGTGTATGTTAGTTCTGGGGATTATGATGCTATTTCTTGCATTTTTCAGAAAAGCTATTTTTAGTCAAAACACACAAGTCACGTTTATTTTCCTCAACATTATCCTTATTGTTTTTGTGACCAGCATAGTAATTAAATATAATGTCAATTACGCATATGCCGTTCCATTTTGTTTAGTTCCAATTCTTATCAGGGTATTTTTTGACAGCAGAACCTCCCTTTTTAATTTCTTAAATATTATTTTAATATGCGCCTTTTTTATTCCTGATAAATTTGAATTTGTTTTTGTTCAGTTGATTGCCGGAATTGGAACTATTTTTAGTGTAGCAGACATGGGGAAACGCTCTAAATTATTTATGTCAGCCTTATTAACTTTTGTGTTTTACGTGTTAGCATATGTTGCTTACCATTTAGTAAATAACACATCACAGGCCATTGGCAATATTCAAAATTACGTTCCATTTTTAATAAGCAGTGTGTGTGTGTTATTTTCGTTTCCACTCATTTACTTATTTGAAAAATTATTTGGATTTACTTCTGATTTTACTTTATTGGAATTATGTGATTTGAATTCGCCTTTATTGCGCCAGCTTTCACAAAAAATACC
>JANPOX010000348.1:0-2463 GCA_031428235.1 Bacteroidia bacterium
ATTATATGGAAGAACAGAAATTACTACACGGTTAATAAATATCTTTTATGTTTTCTGGGTATCATTGATTATAATATGGTTTCTTCTTAAGAAAGATTATAGAAAGTTAATAATCAGTTTAATAAACCTCACTTGAAGTCTTTACATAGATTCAATGGAAAAATAGTTTAGCGGTTATATAAAGAATGTGCCTCCGCTCCACGTACTTTTCATAGTTCTTCATCAAATTATTTATAATTTTATTTCTGATAGTACACGTTTAATTTTTAACGATTAAGTACTTTTAAATAATCTCAAACTAGGTTTGTTTTTTGAAATGAATCATTAGTAAGTGACGCTTTTAACGGAAGAGTTATTAATAAAAAAAACACCTTAATTATAAGGTGTTTTTTATTTTGTATTAAGTTCATTTAGCGTAATATTTTTCTAGAAATAGAATTGTTTAATTCATCCACGATATGAACAATATATAACCCCTTAGCTAAATTAGAAAGATCCAGCTTCTCTATTTGTCCTGCATTTAAAGGTAGATTTACTTGTTCAAATACTATTTTGCCTGCTAAATCAATAACTGTAATCTTACTCAACATGTGATCTGAAAATTGAGATTTTATGTTTAAAGTGTTTTCAGTATTAAAAACTAATATGTCATTTGTGAAAACTGTCTGTGTTATTGTTGAGTTTTCCGTTTCTTTACTTAAACGTAAAACGTAATCATTATTAATACCAACCTTATCCATATTGATCGGTATTGATTGATTTAGTTCAAATCTTTCACCTGTTTTTGTGTTTTCAACCCAGATATACCTGTATTGACCTATACTTAAAACAGACGGGTCAATATAGTAAATGCCTGAAATAGGAGAAAATAACTCTAAAGGTAAAATTGTCTCATTTGCTTCATCATTAATTACATTAGTCAATAAATTTTTATCATCTGCTTTAAAAGATATTGTTGCTGCAGCTACTTTAGGATTTCTCATAAATAAAGCATCAACTCCTACATCCCATTTTGTTGTAGCACTAGAATTAAAATTGACAGTACCTTCACTTAAATATGCAAGATTTGGACTACTATAGGATAATTTTATGTCATAATTTGGGTTTGCTCTGTAAAAGCTTGTAGCAAAGATGTTTGTTTTTGAGGATTCAGGAATGCTTAAAGATGCACCAGCGCCAGTTGCGTATACCCAAAAACCTTGATGAGGTGTTAATACTGCATTTATGCCAAAGTCTGTCCAAACGCCATTATTGTAACCATATGCGCGGCCATCAGTATTTGTTTTAGATACTAATGAATAGTCAATTGGTGAAGCAAAAGGATTTCCAATTAAATTATAACCAGCATTTGCACCAGCACTTGCAGAAAAACTCAATCCTATTGTCTGGGTTCCAAAATTTGGTACTCCTCTTGTATCAATTGTTTTTGCGAACCAGTTAGTAGTATTGTCAGCACACCATATTTCATAACCTTTTCCTACAGTTAAAGTGGTAAGAGAATTTGTAAGAGCAGGATAAGTTGATGTTGGCTCATCGTAAGTAAGAACAGATTGAAACCCACCGGCAGACCCATCAACACCTGCAATACCAGCAGGAGAATCAACAGTGCTAAATCCACTCATATACATTTCGTCATCCCAATCAAATATATTAGTGTTTTGTACGGGACTACTAAAATCATGATAATTTTCTGCACGGGCGCTAATATATTTTTGAATAATCATATTATTTGTAAAACTTCCCCCTGCACCCACAGCAGCAATTCTTGCTGTAATTGAAGAATTACTTATTAGAGTAACGTTTCCGTTAGAATTAAAATTGCCATTTGTTACGGTTAATATATTGAAAATATTCACAGTGGACAAAACTGAAATACCCGCAGGATTTGCAAGAGTTAAATTATTAAAGCTGATACCCTGCGTTCCTGATATGGTTTGTGCGCTTGAGCCGTTAAAATTGAATAGGCCTTGGCGGCAATTAATAGCCCCATTATTGGTTAAATTGCCAGCTAAGTTCACTGTATAGTTACTGGAAGAAACATCAAAAGTTCCACTATTAATTGTTAAGTTTTGAGACGCATCAATATTTCTAGCTAATAAAACAGTACTAGTTCCATTGAGGGCTAAATTATTAAATTGAGTATAGGACGAACCACTTATGATTTGAGTACCGGTCCCATTAAAATTAAATAGACCACTTCTGGGATTAATAGTTCCATTATTAGTTAAATTACCAGCCAAATTTACTGTAAAATTACTCGCAGAAACATCAAAAGTACCACTATTAATTGTTAGGCTCTGAGATACATCAATATTGCTAGCTAATACAACGGTACCTGCACCGCTAAGAACCATATTGTTTATAATCTCCGTACTTGCCCGTGTAATAGTTTGGGTTCCGGATCCGATAAAGGTAATTGTACTTTGGTTTTGGACAGTTGTATTCGCATTATTTACCCAATTT
>JANPOX010000349.1:0-4764 GCA_031428235.1 Bacteroidia bacterium
GTTTGAGCCCGAATATTCACTGTTTATGAAACATATTTTTTTATTGATCTTCGCCTTTATTGGCCTAAACATTATTGCCCAGGAAAAATTCACCATCAGTGGTTACGCCAAGGATGCTAAAAATGGTGAGTCTTTAATAGGTGTTACCGTTTTCAAAAAAAATTCACAAATAGGCACCAGTACAAACGCCTATGGCTTTTATTCGTTAACCCTTCCTAAAGGTCTTGATACCATTGTGTTTTCAATTATTGGCTATAAAACAATTATGAAAGCAGTGGATCTTAATGCCAATCAAACGTTAAGTTTAGAAATTGTTGAAGAAGGTAAAGAGCTGGAAGAGGTAGTTGTTTCTTCTGAACGGGAAGATAAAAATATTAAAAGTATGGAAATGAGTGTGACAAAGCTGGATATTAAACAGATCCAGAAAATGCCCGCACTATTAGGTGAAGTAGATATTATTAAAAGCATACAGTTATTACCGGGTGTTACAACAGTAGGTGAGGGCGCAAGCGGCTTCAACGTTAGGGGTGGAAACATTGATCAGAATTTAGTCTTAATGGATGAAGCTCCGGTGTATAATTCTTCACACTTGTTTGGTTTCTTTTCCATTTTTAATCCGGATGCGGTAAAGGATGTAAAACTGATCAAAGGCGGCATTCCGGCGCAATATGGTGGACGAGCATCTTCTGTATTAGATATCAGAATGAAAGAGGGGAATAATAAAAAAATGGAAGTGAATGGCGGTATCGGTTCTATTTTTAGCAGGCTATCCATTGAAGCGCCCATCTTTAAAGACAAAGCTTCCTTTATAGTTGCGGGCCGCAGAAGTTATATTGATGTTTTGGCAAAACCTTTATTGGCCAAGAGACAGCCAAGCTTAAAAGACGCACAATTTTATTTTTATGACCTGACAGCAAAATTAAACTGGCGAATTAATGAAAAGAATACAGTGTTTGCCAGTGGATATTTAGGACGCGATGTATTTGGTGCCGGTTTTACCTTTAACTGGGGCAACACTACAGGGACCATTCGTTGGAACCATATTTATAACAGTAAATTATTCATGAACCTTACGACGTTCTATAGTAATTATAAATATGAACTTGGTTTTAAAAATGAAGGCAACGATCAAAAGTTTGAATGGAAATCAAACATTATCAATTACAGCTTTAAACCTGATTATACGTATTACCTCAATGCCAAAAACACCATTAAATTTGGGGCTCAGGGCATCTTATATACATTTAAGCCGGGAGAAGCAGTTATCACTTCACAAAATGGCGACAAGTCTGATATTAGTATGCCTAACCAATATGGCGCAGAGTACGCAGCCTATATTGATAATGAACAAAAACTAACCAACCGTTTTACCTTACAATATGGTTTACGTTGGTCATTTTTTAATTATTTAGGAAAAGGAACAAAATACACTTACCGCGATACGATCCCAAATGAAAGCAGGCCACTAGACAAAGAAGAAGCCATTGCTGATAGAAAAACTATTGCCATGTATAACACACCCGAACCACGGTTGGCCGTTAATTACACTGTTAACGATAAAAGCTCTGTGAAGCTGGGATATAACCGAATGTCGCAGTACCTGCATATTGTATCTAATACGGCAGCCTCCACACCGTTAGATATTTATACACCTGTTACCAATAATATTAAACCGTTAATTTCTGATCAAATAACTTTAGGTTATTTTAGAAATTTTAAAGACAACATGTTCGAGACTTCTGTTGAGGTGTATTATAAAGATATGCAGAACCAATTGGATTATGTAGATAACGCAAATCTCTTATTAAACAAATACCTTGAGTCTGACCTGGTTCAGGGCAAGGGCCGGGCTTACGGTTTAGAAGTGTACCTTAAAAAATCCAAAGGTAAATTAAATGGATGGATCAGTTATACCTTATCAAAAACTGAGCGTAAGGTGAGAGGCATCAGTAACGAAGAATGGTTTTTATCAAAGTATGATAGAACACATAATATCAATACCGTATTAATTTATGATTTGAATAAACGTTTTAGTTTCTCGGCTAATTTTGTTTTCCAAACCGGAACTCCAGCTACTTTTCCAACGGCAAAAGTCGAGGTTCAGGGTTATGTAATTCCTTATAACACCGATAATAAACGTAATAATTACCGCAATACACCTTACCATCGCGCTGATGTGGGCGTGACGTTTAACCTGGCTCCTAATAATAAAAAAGGCCGCAAGCATGCCATTGTTGTCAGTGTTTATAATGTGTATAACCGAAGGAACGCTTTCTCAATTTATTTCAAAAACAATCCGGATTACCCAATTAATACTGAAGCAATACGTTATTCAGTGATAGGATCTATTATACCGGCAATTACTTATAATTTTAAATTTTAAGAAGATGAAGATTATTAAAACATTATTTTTTGTCCTACTAACAGTTATCACACTTACTTCCTGCGAAGATGTGATTCAGGTAAAACTAGATGAAGGTATACCTATGGTAACAGTAGATGCCTTTATTAATGATATGCGCTCACAACAAAAAGTGAGATTAACATATACCGATGGTTTTTTTAGCCAAAAACCTAATGAGTCGATAACAGGAGCTTCCGTTAATTTAAAAGATTTAACGTCGGGTATTAATTATGTATTTACCGATAATAATAATGGTGATTATGTACTTACCCCATTAGATACATTTACGGTTGGGCATGAATATGAATTAACGGTTACGCATCAAGGAGAAGTTTATAAATCATCTTCACGAATGAACAGAACAACAAGCGTAGATAGTTTATTTGTTGAATATGATGAAGGTAGTGGAATAGGGGACTCCCAAACAGGATATAAATTTGCTTTTTTAGGATTTGATCCTCCGGGAGAAACAATTGATTATTACTGGATTAAATCGTACCGTAACGGCGTATTTTTTAATCAGGGAGGACAAATTAATATTTGTGCCAATGCAGCTTATGGCGAAGGTGCAGATGGGTTTCCATTTATAACGCCAATTGCTCAGGGTATTACTCCTTTTGGTCAGGTATTTAATAAATTTGATGTATGCAGAGTTGAAATACAATCAATCAACCTTGAAACATTTAATTTTTTAAACCAGGTGTATACTCAAACCACTAATTCGGGTTTATTTGCAACCAGCCCGGAGAATATTAAAACCAATATTATAAATACAAGCAGCAATAATGTAAAAGTGGTTGGCTGGTTTTGTATGAGTGCCGTGGGTTTTAAAGAAGGAGTAGCGCAGTAACTGTTTATTTTCGATTTGTCACATCGATTTTAGTCGGGATGTTTTTCCTGTTCTCGATTACACTCAAACTGACACCCTGTCCGCCAGCTGGCGGATCATGGTCTCATTCCAAAACCTATTTTGTAGTAATTGAGATGCTGAATCAAGTTCAGCATGACTATAAATTTTACTTTTTATAAATCAAATTCATCATCTCTTCATCTTTTCGATACACATCAATGTATAATTTTAAACCGGTGCTATCTGCTTGCGCAGTATAATAACGCGTGTATATCGGCAATGCTTTTTTCAATTTTATTTTACGTTGTGTTGGTGTGCTAAAGTAAAGCTGCAAACTATCATGGGTGTAATGCACACTATCATCCCTCACTAAAAAATCAGCAAAGTCTATAAAATTTTCTAAGCGAATGCAGCCATGGCTTTGGGAACGGGAACTTGTTTTAAAATACCGTTTTGAATTGGTATCATGCAGATAAACGCCATAAGGATTATAAAAATTAAACTTAACAACCCCTAAGCTATTTTCTTCACCAATGCGTTGTCGGAAACGCACGGGTAAGTAATCTTTGGTATACCTTCTCCAGGGAATTTTTGTATAATCCAAAACCTTGTCGCCAACGCCAAGTACTTCAAAGTTTTTTCTGCGGATGTATGAAGTATCGTGCTGAACGGCTGGTAAAATTTCTTTGGTGGCAATACTGATTGGAACGTTCCAATAAGGATAAATCAGCATGTGATCAATTTTTGCTTTTAAGATAGGCGTTTGATGATCTGGCTTACCGCATACAATAGCAGACTGCATCACTACGGTATCTTTCTCATAAACGGTTAACCAGAATGCAGGAATGTTTATGAAAACATATTTATCCGGAAATTTATTTTCCCACCGCCATCGTTCCATTGCCATACAAATTTGTTGAATAATTTTTTGTCGGTTATAAGAAAGTGCCTGCATAGTATATTTCCCGATCTTTCCATCAGGCTGTATGAACCATTTTTTCTGCAATTTATTTAAGGCTTTTGCTAATCGAATGCTATCACCTGCTAAAGAGGTAGTATCGTAAAAACCTTGTTTAATGAGGCTTCTAATAATGAGTTGTCGTTTGATCAGTGAATCTTTTTGAGTAACAAAAGGAATAGAATCTGTTTGAAATAATTTGGTGTCATTTAAAATAATGGTCAGTTCTTTTTTTAGCATCCGGTAATGATAAAACTTAGGCTCTAAAGAATCCAAAGCTGCTTTTAAATTTCCTTTGTTATAACCTGCAAATAATAAACTATCCCATCCTTTGACAAGTTTATGAAAGTTCGTTTGCAGTAAAAGACTATCAGCATAAAATCGTCCTTTATTAAGATGAGCACCCATTAAAAAATAAGCATCACTTAACATCAGATCAGCTTTCGCTAGAGCAGTCACATTAATGAGATCTTTATTGGAATGGATAGAATCAAGGTTGCTTAAAATTTTCGTTAAATGGTATTGTTTTGGATTCAGTCCATAATAAACACT
>JANPOX010000350.1:0-3614 GCA_031428235.1 Bacteroidia bacterium
AATATTTTTTTCATGATGCTTAGTTTAATTTGGTTACGGAGTAAAATTAAAACATCGTTATTTTTAATAAAAGAGGGTCAGCCCCTCAATTAAATAAAAGGCAAAAAAAATCCCATTCAGTATTTTGAATGGGATTAAAATAGTAAAAATATAGTCTTAGGCTTTTGCTTCCTGAGCAGCTTTTATTCTGGCTTTAATGTTTTCAGTAGTTGTAGAGTTTGGTCTTTCAATAGCCGAACCTGTTGCTCTATCCCACACCAAACTAGCTAAAACACCAAGTGCACGTGATACACCAAATAATACAGTGTAAAAATCATATTCATGCATTCCATAATGTACTAGTAACGCTCCCGAATGTGCATCCACATTTGGCCAAGGGTTTTTAATTTTTCCGGTAGATTCTAAAATTGGAGGGGCTACTTCATAAACCATTTGTACTATCTCACAAATGTTATCATGTTTAATATACGTTTTGTAGAAGTCTTGTTGAGCTGTAAAACGAGGGTCTGTCTTACGCAATACTGCGTGACCATATCCGGGAACTACTTTTCCTTCTGCAAGAGTTTTTTTAATGTATTCGGCTATTTGTTCCTTAGTTGGTAATCCGCCACCCAACGCTTCTTTCAGTTCCATGATCCAGCTGAGTACTTCCTGATTTGCCAATCCATGCAAAGGTCCGGCAAGCCCATTCATTCCTGCAGCAAATGCCAAATAAGGATCGCTTAATGCTGAACCAACCAAATGGGTTGCGTGTGCCGATACGTTTCCACCTTCATGATCAACGTGAATAGTTAAATATAAACGCATTAAACGCTTCATATCAAAATCTTCATAACCTAACATATGTGCAAAATTTGCAGCCCAATCCAGTTTATGATCCGGTTCAATGTGAACACCATTTTTATATTTCCGACGGTAAATATATGCTGCAACCCTTGGTAAACGAGCAATCAGATTCATAGAATCTTCATATACATAATCCCAATAATCTTTTTTATTTATCCCTTTGGCATATGCTTTAGCAAACAAACTTTCGGTTTGCATGGCCATGATCCCTATCACAAACTGCGTCATCGGATGTGTGTCAGTCGGTAATTTTTCAATGACATCAAAAACGTGTTTAGGTACGTTGCTTCGCTTTTGCCATTCGTTGGTTATAAAACTCACATCATCCTGTGTTGGCAATTCACCAACCAACATCAAATAAAATATACCTTCAGGCAATGGTTCTGTACCACCAGGCGCTTTTGGTAAATGCTTACGCAATTCAGGAATGGAGTACCCTCTAAAACGAATTCCTTCTTCTGGATCCAATTTAGATGTTTCGGTAACCATACCAATCATACCTTTCATTCCCTGGTAAACCTGGGCTACAGTGAATTCACCTAATTTAAGATCACCATGATTTTTGATAATATCTTTAATTTCTGCAGCTAAAGGCACTGCCTTTTCGCGAAACTTATCTTTTAACCTATCCATTTTATAATCGTTTTAAAAACCTTGTAAATTTATGCAGTGTATTGATTTAAACAAATTTAATTTGAATTATTTTTAGATCAAATCAGAAATAAATGTACTACTTTTTTTAGAGTTTAATTTATGAAAATACAAGCATTTAAAAAAATACCCGCAATAAGAATTCTATAAGGATTGTTGGCTAAAAAAATGATGGGCTTTTTCTCTATTCAACTAAAGATCAAATGAAATCGCTGCATTTGGCACTTTTGAACTGTTTTTCTCGTTTCAAAGCATCCATCTTTTCTGTAAAAATATCATTATGAATTACTTTCCACGGTCGATACCTTAAAGTATACCCTTTTTGTTTCCAGTTCATTGTGAGCCAACAGGCTTTGTTCAATAGTGGAAGTAATCAAATATAGATCTTGTTGTATTTTTCTGAATATAAAACGTAAACAGTAACATTTCATCATGAAAAAAGCCCGGAATCTCTTCGGGGCTTTCTAGTGAGATCGTCACGCTTTTGAGTGATGAACTTATGATGTAGTGAGAACGAGATTTGAACTCGTGACCTTCGGGTTATGAATCCGATGCTCTAACCAACTGAGCTACCTCACCAAAAATAAAACCCTTTGCTTTTCAAAGGGTTTTTAATGTGATCGTGTAGGGATTCGAACCCCAACTCTTCTCATCCGTAGTGAGATGCTTTATCCAGTTAAGCTACACAACCAATCCAAAAATTTGGAGTGCAAATATACTTATTTTAGTTAAATTGCAAACAATTTTAATCAAAATATATGCAAAGCATTATTGAGTCCATTTGGGACAACAGGGAATTATTAAAAAATCCTGCTAACCAGGATGTTATACGGCAAATCATTGAAGACCTCGATAAAGGTAAAATGAGGGTTGCAGAACTAAAATCGGATGGTACCTGGAAGGTTAACGATTGGATAAAAAAAGCGGTAATCCTGTACTTTCCTATCCAGCAAATGCACACCATGGAAGTTGGCCCTTTTGAGTTTCATGATAAAATGAAATTAAAAACCGGTTTTGCAGAACAAGGTGTAAGAACAGTTCCTGGATCTATTGCCCGCTATGGAAGCTATATTTCTAAAGGCGTGATCATGATGCCAAGCTTTGTAAACATCGGAGCTTATGTTGATGAAGGAACTATGGTTGACACATGGGCCACAGTTGGAAGTTGTGCCCAAATTGGAAAGCACGTGCATTTGAGCGGCGGTGTTGGTATTGGCGGTGTTTTAGAGCCGGTTCAGGCAGCGCCTGTTATTATCGAAGATAATTGTTTTATTGGCTCACGGTGTATTGTTGTGGAAGGCGTTCATGTTGGTAAAGAAGCTGTATTGGGAGCAAATGTTTGTTTAACGATGTCCACTAAAATTATTGATGTGACCGGAAGTTCGCCCATTGAAACCAAAGGCTATGTGCCTGAAAGAAGTGTGGTTATTCCTGGTTCATACACCAAACAATTTCCTGCTGGTGAATTTCAGGTACCGTGTGCGTTGATTATTGGAAAACGGAAGGCAAGCACTGATTTAAAAACATCTCTGAACGACGCATTAAGAGATCATAATGTAGCGGTATAAAATCAAAATTGACTCATAAAAACATACTCGTTATTCAAACCGCTTTTATAGGTGATGCTATACTCGCATCATCTGTATTAGAAAAATTACATGCTTTTTTTCCTCAGTCCAGGATTTCTATTTTAGTACGCAAGGGTAATGAGTCCTTATACCAGGAACATCCATTTCTTTCACAAACACTGATATGGAATAAAAAAGAAGGTAAATACAAAAGTTTATTCGGTTTATTAAAGACAATCAGAAAACAGAAATTTGATACCGTTATTAATTTGCATCGCTATGCCAGCTCAGGATTTTTAACCGCTTTTTCAAAAGCACAATACACATCCGGTTATGATAAAAATCCTTTCTCCTTTTTGTTTAATAATAAATCTAAACATAAAATCGGTGATGGTAGGCATGAAACGGAACGTTATAATGACCTGATTGAATCAATCACTGATAAGATTACTGCCAAGCCAAAACTCTATCCAACATTCAAGCAGTTTTCAAAAATAGAGCCGTTAACCTCGAAGGGCTTTGTGTGTATGGCTCCGTCTTCTGTTTGGT
>JANPOX010000351.1:0-2186 GCA_031428235.1 Bacteroidia bacterium
GCATTTTTGTAATTCTTTATTTCATCAATAAGATCCTTTAAAACCATATGTAAACATACAAAAACTAAAATATATGTTTGCTATAAAATTCAAAGCTTGTATATTTATTAAAAATAAAATCATACAATACTTCATATGAAAACAGTTATTATTTCAGAAAATGCCCCCTTGCCTATTGGCCCATACAGTCATGCAAACCTGGTTCCTGCTTCAGGAAACATGATGTTCGTTTCCGGACAGGTTGCAAAAGATGCAAAAACCGGTGAATTAATTTTAAGTGACATTAAAAGTGAAACAAAAAAAGTAATGGAAAATGTTTCTGCTATTTTAGCCGAGGCAGGAATGGATCTGACCCACGTTGTAAAAACAACCATTTTCATGAAGGACATGAATGATTTTGGTGCCATGAATGAAATGTATGGTTCCTTCTTTACAGGTAACTTCCCGGCCCGTGAAACAGTTCAGGTAGCAAGATTACCATTGGATGTGAATGTTGAGATTTCTGTAATTGCGGTAAAATAGAGCGTACACTACAAGTAATGTTACTTTCCCGTTCTTTTTTCCTTGACGAAAAAAGAACCAAAAAAGTCAAGAACGAACGCCAACTCCTCAATTTATACGTGCGAAAAGCCTGCACTCTATTTGCGATAAATTGATTAGTTCGCACCGTTCGTTCACTCCAGCCGCACCCTTACTAACGTATGCGCTAGCTTACCTGAGCTGGATATTAAACAAATCGGCACATACAATTGATTAAATTTAAACAGATTAAGTAGCCTAAAATGGCACAGTGTTAAAGACTTTGCCGATAATTAAACTTTCTCTTTAACTAATCCTGACCTTCTCAATAACGCTTTTGGATCTGCTTCCCTGCCCCTAAACCGCTTATAAAGAATTGATGGATGTTCTTTTCCACCTGCGGATAAAATATTCTGATAAAAATCTGAAGCCACTTCACGATTAAAGATTCCTTTTTCCTTAAATGCTTCAAAAGTATCGGCATCTATTACTTCAGCCCATTTGTATGAATAATAGCCGGCTGAATAACCGCCGGGAAAAATATGAGAGAAAGAACAGGATGTACAAGTTTCAGGAACTGATGGCATGAAATCCATTTTAGAAGTAACACTCATTTCAAACTCCTTAACACTTGCAATGCTCAAAGGATCATTGCTATGCCAGGCCATATCTAAAGTTGCCAAACCAACCTGACGAACTGTTGCTAAGCCACTCTGAAAATTAGAAGAGTCTATTATTTTTTGAATGTAATCTGCCGGAATGGTTTCACCTGTTTGGTAATGTTTTGCAAATAAGTCGAGACATTCTTTTTCATAGCACCAGTTTTCTAATAATTGCGATGGCAACTCAACAAAGTCCCAGTAAACATTTGTTCCTGATAAGCTACCATATTGTCCGTTGGCACACATGCCATGCAGAGCGTGTCCAAACTCATGAAACAAAGTAGTTACTTCATCAAAGCTTAAAAGTGATGGCTTGCTTTCTGTAGGCTTGGTGAAATTACAAACGATAGAAACATGCGGCCTGATATTGTTACCGTTCTCAATTTTTTGATTAACAAAAGAGGTCATCCACGCGCCCTGGCGTTTGCCTGCTCTGGGAAAAAAATCAGCGTAAAACACGGCTAAAAAATCGCCCTTTGCATTTTTCACTTCATACGTTACCACATCTTTATGGTATAATGGAATGTCGTAACGTTGCATAAAAGACAAACCATATAAGCGTTTTGCTGTTTCAAAAACTCCTTCAATAACATTCTCCAGTTTAAAGTAAGGTCTTAATAATTCATCATCAATATCAAATTTCTCTTTCTTTAATTTTTCAGAATAAAAAGGCACATCCCATTTTTTAAGTTCATCCGGACCACCAATAGATTTGCTGTATGTTTTTAATTCTTCCAGTTCTGATTTAGCAAATGATAAGGAGTTATCAAGCAAATTATTCAAAAAAGATAAAACTTTAGCCGGGGATTCTGCCATGCGTTCTTCTAAAACAAAATCAGCATGTGACTTATATCCAAGTAAAACGGCACGTTCATGCCTTAACCCTGCAATACGTTTCAATACTTCCTGATTATCGTATTGATTATTTTTAAAGGCTTTTGAGCCATAAGCTTTAAACATCTGCTCTTTTAACAAACGGTTTTCAGCATAAGTCATAAATGGTCC
>JANPOX010000352.1:0-6648 GCA_031428235.1 Bacteroidia bacterium
TATCGTCTTCAGGAAACTGCGTATCTCCAAACAGTATTCAGATTGGCTTTGGAACAACATCAAATAGCTCAACAACGTACCCATCTATTTATAGTAACTGGTATAAAAATGCAAGGCATCAACTGTTATATAAGGCTTCTGAATTAATAGCTGCCGGTGTGCAACCCGGAAAAATATCGAGCGTTTCTTTTGATATTAGCGCCATTGCAGGAACAACAATTTACCCAAATTTTACTATTAAAATGAAATGTACAACTATTAATGATTTAGCAGGGGCCTCATTTGATAATACAGGATTAACTCAGGTCTATTTTTCTTCTTCTGTTAATATCAATACCGGATGGAACACTTATCAGTTTCCAATGGCTTACGAATGGGATGGTGTTTCAAATATCTTAATAGATGTTTGTTCTGATTTAACAGCTAACTATACCAATAATTCCTCTTCACCATACACAACAACTTCCTTTGGCTCCGTTTTGTATTTTAATAGTGATGTCACTGTAGCTTGTATGACCACAAGCTTTGCTTCTTCTTCGTCGAATCGTCCGAATATTAAATTTGAAAACTGTGGTGCCACATCTCCATCTTCATACACTATTGCGGTTTCATCAAACGGAACCATAGTACAAAACAATAACAATAATTCCATTAAAGTTATACCTGCAATTACACCTACAACTGCTATTGTTTATACTATTACTGTTACAAACCCTCAGGGAGGGTGTACCGTATCTCAGACTTATACCATGTCATCAGGCTTATCAGTTATTGCAACATCTACTAATGCCAGTTGCGGAAGTTGTCCTAATGGTTCAGCTCAGGCGATTCTAAACTGCGGTACGGGTCCATATACTTATTCGTGGAGCCCGGGAGGAGGTACATCGCCATCTTTTTCAGGTTTATTACCAGGTTGTTATACAGTAACAGTTACTGATATTAATATGAATACCGCTAGTGCGCAAACATGTGTATCATTCGCTACGAAACTTGAAGAAGCATCAGCTTCCGATGGACTAAGTATTTATCCTAATCCGGGTAATGGAATATTTAATTTGTTAAGTGAAACACTAATAAATAAAATTGATATCACATTATTGAACCCTTTAGGACAAACCATATTGCAGGAAACCATTTTAAACTCAAAAGAGGCTGTAATTGATCTTAGCAAATTAAGTAAAGGAATTTATTATTTGAAAGCTACAACAGATAAAGGATCTGAATTATTTAAACTGATCCTGGAATAAATAGTTTAATCCCTTCATAAAAAAGCTCCCTGAAAAAATCAGGGAGCTTTTTTTATTGAATAATTAAAATTACATCGACGCATTCAACCTTTCCAGGAACGCATCTTTTTTGCGCCGGCTAATTTCCAGTTGTGTATCATCACTCATAATGGCATAGCCACCGTCAACCTTTAAAAATCGGGTCACATGATTCATGTTGATCAAATGATGATGATGGATTCGAATAAAATCGTTTGCCGGCAAAAGATCTTCATAATGTTTTAAACTGGCAGATACCATTAATTTTTTTCCTCCTGTTAAATGAAAGTTGGTGTAACTCCCATCTGCTTCGCAGCGGATAATATCTTTTATGCTCACAATTTCATAGGAGTTAAATGTGGGCAAAGTGATCTTATTATAGTTATCATCGGCACGTTTCAAATTCTGTATCAGAAACTGCAGATTATCCATACTTGGCATATCTGTAGACCTTTTTTCAATGAGCCTGTTGATAGCTAATTTTAATTCATCAATATCGATCGGCTTCAATAAATAATCACAGGCACTGTATTTAATTGCTTTCAGCGCGTGCTTATCAGTGGCTGTGGTAAAAATAATATCGAATTTAGCGCCTTGAACTTTTTCCAAAACATCAAATCCGGTACCATCGGGCATACTGATATCCAAAAACAACAGATTTGGTTTTAAAGTTTTAATTAACTCAACACCTTCTGCTACATTTTTTCCAAGCCCAAGAATAGTGATTTGCGGGAAATTTTTCTTTAAAAGATCAGCAAGCATTTCGCGACTCTTTTTTTCATCTTCTATAATTACAGCTTTCATAGTCATTGTGTTAATGGGATTTATTTTTATTTTATATAAGGAATGAACAGATCAACCCTTGTTCCAATTGGCTCATTTTTGTCATTGTACAAATCTATAATATTTACATTTAAACTGGACTGGTGCAATGTATTTAATATTCTTACCCTATCTTTTGTGATCTTCATTCCTAAAGATTTATGCCTTGCCGCCGGTTGTAAACTATGAATAGCGCGCGCTTTTTCACGGCCTATGCCATCATCTGTCACAGAAATTTTAATGAATTGATTAACAACCTTAATATATATATGAAGGTGGCCATTTCCTTCTTTAGGATTTATCCCATGGAGAATAGCATTTTCAAGATAAGGTTGAATCAGCATTGGTGGAATCTCATCATAATCGCCATCAATGGAAGAATCAACTGTAAACTCGTAATCAAATTTATTATCGAAACGCATTTTTTCTAATTCCAGATATAGACCAAGCGCTTCAATCTCTTCGTTAATAGTCACGATAGGTTTTTCCGAATTATTTAAAATAATACGAATCAGTTTCGCAAATTTATTTAAGTATTTTGCCGCCTCATCACCTTTACTATTTAAAATATAATGCTGAATTGAATTTAAAGAATTGAATACAAAATGAGGATTCATTTGTGCACGTAAAGCTTTTAATTCTGCTTTTGAAATTTCAACCATTTGTTCAAACTCCAATTGCTGTTTCCGTTTTATCTGCATCACTCTTAACCTGAAAATAGTAATAACCAACGCTGAAGCTAGAAGTATGCATGCTAATATAAACCACCAGGTTTTATAAAATGGTGATTTAATACTAAAAACAAACTCTACAGGCTCAATGTTCCATATTCCTTCGTTATTACAGCTCTTTACTTTAAATGTGTATTTGCCAGGAGGCAGGTTATCATATTTAGTATTGTTTACATCCGAAGGAGGACTCCATTCTTTGTCATAGTTTTCAAGCTTATAGGTATATAAAACTTTTTCCGGAGCTGTCAGACAGATTCCGTCAAAATAAAAACTGATATTATTTAAAGAATATGGCAACACAGATCCGCTTGCTAATAAAGTATCTGTGTAAGCTAATTTAATAGTAGTGATTGTTGTTTTTGACAAATTATCATTTTCAATAAATTCTTTGGGTGAATATTTTATCAAACCATTCACGGTGCCAAACCAAATACTGCTATCAGCATCTTCATATATACCATGCGTATTAGACTCAACACCACTAAACCCTTCAGCCTTACCATATTTTAAAATGTCTATAAAATCATATTGTAGTTTTTTGACATCTATTCTGTTAACACCCTGGTTGGTTCCGGCCCATAAATATTTGTTGTCTCTTGTAATGCCGATAGCGTATACCAACTCTGAACTTAAGCCTTCTTTTTCCGAAATTATTTTGTATGAGTGTTTATCAGGATTAAACATTAAAACACCATTTAAAGTCGCGACGTAAATATTCCCATACTGATCTTTACATAAATCAAGGGCAGTTGTAACTGGTTCCGGTGAAGTGATTTTTTGTTGCTTAAACTCATTTCCTTCCAATTTAAACAAGCCTGCTAAATAAGTGCCAGCCCAAATAAAACCATTATTATCTTCAATAATGCTCCATACCTGATAACCGGCTTTTTCAACAGATTTTGCAGGAAGTTTGTAATAGGCAATAGTATAAGCATTCCCATTTTTTTTAATAGAACACAAACCATTTTGTCCACCAACCCAAATCACATTTCTACTGTCTTTGTAAAAACAATTGATGGGTGTCTCCTGTTTAAAATTTGAGTTGGAGAATAGGGTTTCTATTTTTTCATTTTTAAATACAGAAATGCCTTTGTCGCTTCCAAACCAAACGGAACCATCATCCATTGGAAGGATGGCTGCCACTTTATTGTCCGGTAATCCTTGCTTAACGGAATAGTTTTTAAAAAAACCGTTCGAGAATTTGAATACACCGTTTAATTCGGTTCCAAACCATAAATTTTGGTTTTTATCTCTGGAAATTTGATAAATAAAAGCGCTTCCCAAACCATTCAAACGATCATAAACAGTAAAACCTTTTCCACGATATTTGTATAATCCACTATGCGTACCTATCCATAAGTTATCTTCATAATCAATTAATAAGGAGCGAATGTGGTTAGAATTATTATCGAAACCAATGGTGTAATATGAAAAATCTTTTCCGTTAAAACTGATAAGGCCTGTTTTTGATCCAATCCAAACAGTCCCATTTTTTTGACATAACACACTGGTTATATTTTCATCAACCAAACCATTACTGACATGAAAAACATGAGAATAATTTCTCTCAAGATTTAGAACATGCAGTCCATTATCTGTTCCTGCAAAAATTTCATGATCCTCTTTTGATTCAGATATGGAGGTGATATTAACGCTGTCAATAACTAAACGGAAATTTTTATAATCACCAACTTGCCTGTATAACCCCTTACTTGTTCCTACCAACACACCATGTTTTTCGGAATACTGCAAACAGGAAATATTGTAATTTTTAAAAAACGGAACCGCTATCACTTTTTTTCCATCCCATATACATAACCCGTTATTAGTTCCTGTCCATAATCCAATTCTTGGATCCAAGCAAAAGCTTGTTATGTGATTTGAAGGAAGTCCGTCTTTGATATAATAATTACTGATCTTCCCTTTTACTTTATCAATAACACTTAATCCATCAATTGTCCCTACTGTGATTAAATGAAACTGATCTTCAATAATTGCGTTTACATAGTGATTGGCCAAACCATTTTTAGGTGAATAATTCTGGAATATTTTACCGTTGAATTTACTTGCTCCGCCATAGCCCCCGCTCCACAAATATCCTTTGCTATCCTGGTACATGGCAAAAATCTGAACATAAGGCAAACCGCTTTCTACGGAATAATTTTTAAAATTATATTGTTGGGCTGTTTGCTTTAAACAAAATATACAGAAGAATGCTGCAATGAATAAACGAATGATATATGTTTTTAAAAACAGTTTCATAGTGGCTTTACTAAATTACTGATTAATCAGTAGCTTGCCTACTTCTTTTTGTAAGTGGTTGGTTTGAGTTCATAACTGGAAAACAATTTGCGAGCTATGAGAATATACAATACCGCAATAATTTTTAATTAGCTCCAACAAATCCTCGTGATATTAATTTTTGAATAAAACACCCTGATAATCAAGCTATTATTTAGTAAAAAATATCATTTGTGAACGTGTATTTTTTGTACTTTCGTTAGCTTAAATTAAAACACACTTATGTTAACGTTCCTGAAAAAATTTTTTGGTACAAAATCAGAAAAAGATATTAAAACCATTCAGCCGCAGGTTGATCAGATCTTAGAAATTTATCCATCATTAGCTAAATTATCTAACGATGAATTAAGAGCCAAAGTTGATGCTTTAAAACAAAAAGTTCAGGAAGCTATAAAGACTGAACAAACGGAGATAAATGATATCAGAAGCAAGGTTGAGCAGGACTTTGAGATGGATATCGATACCAAAGAATCTTTGTATAAAGAAGTTGATGAGCTTGAAAAAACAATCACAAAAAAAATAGAAGAAGTATTAAATGAGATCTTACCGGAAGCTTATGCTATCCTGAAAGATACATCGAGACGTTTTTCAGAAAATGAAGAGCTTGTAGTTGCAGCCAATGATTTTGATATAAAACTTTCTAAAAATCATAAAAATATTGAGATTCGTGGATCGCAGGCAGCTTGGAAAAACAAATGGACAGCTGCAGGTGTTGAAGTATTGTGGAACATGGTGCATTATGATGTGCAATTGATTGGTGGAGTTGTATTACATTCAGGTAAAATTTCTGAAATGGCAACCGGTGAAGGTAAAACATTGGTCTCTACTCTACCTGTTTTCTTAAATGCTTTATCCGGAAGAGGAGTACATGTGGTTACAGTAAACAATTATCTTGCAAAAAGGGATAGCGAATGGAACGCACCATTATTTCAATTTCATGGATTAAGTGTTGATTGTATTGATAAACACGATCCAAATACTGAAGAACGTCGTGCCGCATATATGGCAGACATTACTTATGGTACTAATAACGAATTTGGTTTTGATTACCTGCGTGATAACATGGCCCGTGAATTATCTGACTTAGTACAGCGAAAGCATAATTTTGCGATAGTCGATGAGGTCGATTCCGTTTTAATTGATGATGCCAGAACTCCTTTAATTATTTCTGGACCAACACCAACAGGCGATAAGCATGAGT
This sequence comes from Bacteroidia bacterium, assembly GCA_031428235.1. GTDB lineage: Bacteria > Bacteroidota > Bacteroidia > B-17B0 > Aurantibacillaceae > UBA4416. The sequence goes on from JANPOX010000352.1 coordinate 6,321, forward strand.
TTATGGAATTTAAGCCACGTGTTGAAAAATTACTGGCTGCACAAAAATCATTTGTTCAATTATGCTTAACAGATGCAAAGCGTTTGTTTGCTGAAGGAAATGAAAAGGAAGCCGGAATTCCATTATTACGCGCTTATAGAGGTTTACCAAAGAACGGCGCTTTAATCAAATATTTAAGTGAGCCGGGAGTAAAAGCATTATTACAAAAAACAGAAAATTATTATATGCAGGACCAGCAAAAGGAAATGCACAAAATAGATGTGGATTTGTTTTTTGTGATCGATGAAAAAAATAATTCAGTTGACATGACTGAAAAAGGAATTGACCT
>JANPOX010000353.1:0-8853 GCA_031428235.1 Bacteroidia bacterium
AGGAGATAAAGTAGGCCTTGCCCATAGTTATAATAATTTGGGCATTATTAAAGCTAATATTAATGATAACGTTAAGGCATTGGAAAATTATGCATTATCATTAAAATATAAGATAGAAATTAACGATAGTAGTAGTATTCCATCAACTCTAATAAATATTGGCATTATTTATATGAACCAAAATAAGTTCGCAGAATCTTCTGAAAATTTTCTTGAAGCTTTAAGATATTCAACAAAAAAAAATATTCTTCAGGATCAGGCTCTGGCGTTAATTAATTTGGGTGATTTATATTATCTTAAAAAGGACTATGAAAAATCAATTCAATATTATGAAAGAGGTATTGAAATTTGTAAAAAGCAAAAGTATAATCAGTTTTTAAGTTATGCATTAGAAAGTTTATCACTGACATATTATAGATTAAAAAATTACAAAATGGCCTATGAATTTTTCAGACGCCATATAGAGGTTAAGGATACTATATATAATCAGGATAATACAAGAATGCTCCATGAAATGGAAGCCAAATACGAAACGGATTCAAAAGAAAAAGAAATTAAATTACTGACTACTGATAAAGAATTACAAAATGTTGAATTAAAAAACAGTAGAATTATTTCTTATAGCGCAGTATTAGGCTTGTTGCTTTTTGGTGCTTTTGCTTTATATGTTTTGTACGCCTACCGCCAAAAGAAAAAAACAAATACTGAACTTGCTTTAAAAAATATAAAAATCGAATACGCTTATAAAATTATTGAAGAACAGCAAAAAGAAGTACGTGACAGTATTAATTATGCAAAAAGAATTCAATATGCCTTATTAGCCCATGAGGATCTGTTTGTAAGAAATTTACAGAGCCATTCTATTTTCTTTAAACCAAAAGATATAGTAAGTGGCGATTTTTATTGGGCTGCAGAACACGAAACTGATTTTTATCTGGCTGTTTGTGATAGTACCGGGCACGGGGTTCCGGGTGCTTTTATGAGTTTGTTGAGCATTGGGTTTTTAAGCGAAGCTATTAAAGAGAAGAACATTAAAGAGCCTAACAAAGTGTTTGATTACGTGAGAAAAAGATTAATAGAGAGTATAACAAACGAAAATCAAAAAGATGGTTTTGATGGTATATTACTACGGATTAATAAAACCTCTAATGAAATCACTTACGCGGCTTCAAACAATCACCCTGTGATTATTTCCGGAAATGAGATTAAGCATTTGAAGTGTGATAAAATGCCTGTAGGAAAAGGGGAGCGCACAGATGAATTTTCATTGTTTGAGATCAGTCCAGATAAAAACGATACCATTTATTTATATACAGATGGATACGCTGATCAGTTTGGTGGAACCAAAGGCAAAAAATTTAAATATAAACCTCTCAATGAATTATTATTAACTATAAATCATTTATCTTTAAATGATCAGCAACACACTTTGGATAGAACATTTACTGAATGGAAAGGTGGCCTTGAACAAGTGGACGATGTTTTAATAATTGGAATTAAGTTATAGTATTAAATTGAGAGGCTGGGTGCCGCTTGGAGTATAATATTTATCTCAAGCAAAATCAGTAGTTATATTAGCAAAGTGCATACAGCAAAAATTACAAACTAATGAAAAACTTTTTACCGCTGAGTGCACATATAACTATAGCTGCCAGTCGATATTTTTATTCTTTTTATTTGAAAATTTGTGTAATTTTTTCCGGTTTCTTTTTTCTTACTTTTTCTTCTTTCTCTCAAAATACCAAAACCGATTCCCTCCTTCAAGTTCTCAAAACCGCTAAGCAAGACACTAATAAAGTGAACATCCTAAACGAATTGAGTCATCAATTTTATTTAATAGGTGATTACGGTACAGAAATGGATTATTCAGTAGTGGCATTAACCCTAGCTCAACATATTAAATATAAGAAAGGAGTTGCTAATTCATTAAATAGTATTGGAAGTGCTTATGATGACCAAGGTAATTATGCCGATGCCTTGAAAAATTATTTTGCTTCTTTGAAAATAAGAAGAGAAATCGGTGACTATGGTGGAATGGCTTCTTCTTATAATAACATTGGAATTATTTATATGGAACAAGGGAATTATCCAGATGCTTTGAAAAATTATTTTGCTTCCTTGAAAATAAGAGAAGAAGTTGGCGATAAAAACGGAATTGCTTCATCGTTCAATAACATCGGAAATATTTATATGTGGCAAAGCAATTATGCCGCTGCCTTGAAAAATTATTTTGCTGCTTTGAAAATTAAAGAAGAAATAGGTGATAAATACGGAATCGCTACTTCTTATAATAACATTGGAATTATATATTTTAACCAAGGCAATTATCCTGCTGCCTTGAAAAATTATTTTGCTTCCTTAAAAATCATGGAAGAAATAGAAGATAAATACGGAATCGCTAATTCTTTTAATAATATCGGAATTATTTATGATAAGCAAGGCAATTATCCCGCTGCCTTAAAAAATTATTTTGCTGGCTTGAAAATTGAAGATGAAATTGGTGATAAAAAAGGTGTCGCTGATTCTTACATCAACCTTGGTTCAATAAAACTAAAGATGGCAAACGTTCCCAAAAGCTCATTTAATAAGGAGGAGTTACATATACAGGCAAAAAAATATTTGGATGCGGCTCTATTACTGTCAAAAGAAATTGGCAGCAAAGAATCCATAAAAGAAAGTTACAACAACATGGCGGCATTGGATAGTGCACGTGCTACAGCGGCCATTGCAAAACGCTTATGGCCTTTGGGCGTAGCGTATTTAGGCAAGTCCCTGGAGCATTACAAAATGTATATTATTTACCGCGATAGTATAGATAATGAAGAAACTAAAGAAAAAACCATACAATCCAGTATGAACTTTGAATTTGAGAAGAAGGAAGCTTTAACCAAAGCAGCTCAGGATAAAAAAGACGCCTTGGCTGCCACAGAAATGAAAAAACAACAAATAATCCGATATGCAGTAAGTGGCATTTTGGTACTTGTCATTTTATTTACATTTTTTCTATACAATCGTTTTCGTTTAATCCGCAGACAAAAAAATATTATTGAAATACAAAAGCAGGTGGTAGAACAGCAAAGACATCTTGCAGAAGAAAGCCGTAAGGAAATAGTTGATTCTATTAATTATGCTAAAAGAATTCAGTATGCTTTATTAGCTAAAGAAAATACATTTATTGAAAACTTATCGTCTCATTTTGTGTTTTTTAAACCTAAAGATATTGTAAGCGGCGATTTTTATTGGGCAACAGTTTATGGGGATGATTTTTATCTGGCAGTTTGTGACAGTACCGGACACGGCGTTCCTGGCGCTTTTATGAGTTTATTAAGCATTGGTTTTTTAAGCGAAGCTATTAAAGAAAAAAACATCATGGAGCCTAATAAAGTGTTTGATTATATTAGAAAACGATTAATAGAAAGCATAAGTAACGAAGATCAAAAAGATGGATTTGACGGAATTTTATTGAGGATTAATAAAGTTACAGGTAAAGTCACCTATGCGGCTTCAAACAATAGGCCGGTATTAATGTCAAATAGTATAATTCAAAACCTCAATTGTGATAAAATGCCCGTTGGTAAAGGGGAAAGGTTAACACCTTTTTCTGAGTTTGAAATAAATCATAGTACCGGAGACACCATATATTTATATACAGATGGGTATGCTGATCAGTTTGGAGGAGCTAAAGGCAAAAAATTTAAATATAAACCTCTCAATGAATTACTATTAACTATAAATCATTTAAATTTAAGTGATCAGCAGCATACTTTGGATAAAAACTTTACAGAATGGAAAGGTGACCTTGAACAAGTTGATGATGTTTTAATAATTGGAATTAAGTTATAAATAATATTTAGTAAAAATATATGATGTTACCGGGATGTAGGATACTGTTTTTTGCTTTCTTATTCCTGTATGGGCCCAGTCTTTTTTCTATAAATAGATCTGATTCGTTAAAAAGCGCACTTGTAAAATGTACCGTCAAACAACAGAGGGCTGAGATACTTTGTAAACTGGCAGGTATTGAAACAGGTAATAACGTTGATCTCTCAAATGAGTATGCAAGGCAAGCGCTGAAAGAAATTGAAAAAGAGTTATCAGGAGACGCGTCCCGTTTATCCGCAAAATTATACCGTATTTTAGGACTGAATTATTTTTATAAAGGACATAATGATTCGTCTATTATTGTGTGTGAAAAAGCATTAGCTATTTCAAAAAAAATGAATGATAATTCTGGGATCGCCGAAGCTTATAATTCAATGCAAATGGCCTATCGTGAAATAGGAAATTATTTAAAAGCGGTTGAAGTAACTACTTTGGCGCAGAGGTATTTTGAAAAGGATAATAATTTAAAAGGCAAGGCAAGGGCTATTTTAAATATCGGAATATTATACGGTGATCTAAAACAGAATAGAAGGTCCCTGGAATATTTGAACAAAGCAAAAGTATTATTTTTTGATCTGAAGGATACCGCGCAGTGGGCAAATGCAATTACCCGCGTTGCAAATGTATATATGGAATTGGAACAGCATGATTCCTCAAAAGTCATGTATCTTGAAGCGTTAAAATTATTTCAGAAAATTAATCATAAAAGAGGTATTGCTGTCATATATAATAACCTTGCGGGCCTGACTCAGGTTTGTACAGCAGATGAATCTCTGATGTATTATGAAGAAGCATTGAAAGCTCGAATGGAGCTTGGCGACAAAGTTTCTGTTTGTATGATCTATAGTAATATTGGGTCAACTTATATCAATAAAAAAAATTATGTGAAGGCACTTGAGTATTTAAATAAAAGTCTACAGATGGCTATTGAAATTGATTCTAAGGAAAATTTGCCACATCTCTATAAAATGATAGCCGGTTGTTATAAAAAGCAAGGCGACTTAAATAAAGCTTTCGACGCACTTAAAAAATATGCAGAGTTAAAAGATTCCTTGTTTAATAAAGAATCTATTGAGAAAATAGAAGAGATACAAACAAAATATGAAACTGAGAAGAAGGAGCAGGAAATTTTATTGTTGAATAACACGAATGCTCTTAAAGGTGCTGAAATCAAAAGGAATAAAGCTGAAATAAGCAAACAGAATCAACAGAAGATAATTATTGCCCTGGTTTTAGGTTTTTTTATTCTTGTATCGGTGATAGTTTTCAGGAGTTACCGCATGGCTAAAAGAGCAAAGGAAATCATCGTGATTCAAAAAAAGGAAATTGAAGCGCAAAAAAATGTAGTGGACGAAAAACAAAAAGAGATTGTGGATAGTATTAACTATGCGAAACGAATTCAATATGCTTTATTGGCAAATGAATCTTTGCTTGAAAATAATTTGAAAGAACATTTCATCCTCTTTAAACCCAAAGATATTGTCAGTGGAGATTTTTATTGGGCAACTGAACATAATGACCGGTTTTATCTGGCGGTTTGTGACAGCACAGGACATGGTGTTCCGGGAGCTTTTATGAGTTTATTGAATATTGGTTTTTTAAGTGAGGCCATCAAAGAAAAAGAAATCAGTAAACCAAATGAAGTTTTTAATTATGTGAGAAAACGTTTAATTAATAGTATCAGTAAGGATAACCAACAAGATGGCATGGACGGAATTCTGCTTTGTTTTGATAAAACAACCAAACAAATTACTTACGCGGCGGCTAATAACGCACCTGTTTTAATATCGATGAATAAAGTTTCAAATGAAGTTTGTGAATTACCAAAAGATAAAATGCCTATTGGAAAAGGTGAAAGAACGGATTCTTATAGTTTGTATAATATTAATGCCAATGAGGGAGATATAGTATATTTTTATACCGATGGTTATGCAGATCAATTCGGAGGGCTTAAAGGAAAGAAGTTTAAGTATAAAGCGCTCAACGAACTATTAATGTTAAATTCGAATCATAAATTAAGTGATCAAAGGGAAAACTTAAAAAAGTCACTTGAAATTTGGCAGGGAAATTTAGAGCAGGTAGATGATATATTAATTATTGGCATCAGAATATAATGATTAAAAACATTTTAAATACCGGCATTTCTGGTTCGAACGATGATAATCTGAACAGAAAGATAAGGATCAGTAACCTGGTCTCGCTAATTACAATTATAACCATGGTAGGGTATATACCAATTGCTGCCAATTATAAAATGACCGGGATCATTATCCTGAATTTTTTATTTTTAGCTTTATCCTTCTTCATCTTTTATTTACACCGTATTAAAAAACATGACCTGGCATTTTATATAGCCAGTTGCTTCGGATTATTTTATTTTGTTTCCGGAACAATATTTTATGGGCTGGTATCGAACCTTCATTTTTTTATATTGATCATGTGTCTGATTGCTATTGCATTATTTAAAAGTAGCATGGCATTAAGAATATTTATCAGCCTATCGGTTGTTTCATTCTTTTTCCTATTGATCTATATGAAAGACAAGCCCGGCATTATTAGTTTCATCGCAGAAATGGAAAAGGCACAGTCAATTATCAGTGTCGTGAATTTATTTTTATTGTTTCTTATTACTATTTTGTTCTTTGTTTTTTTTAGAAGGGAAAATATTATATTCCTGAAAGCGCTACTTGAACAAAAAGAAGTTATTGAAGAAAAACAGAAAGAGATTTTAGACAGTATTAATTATGCGAAAAGGATTCAATATGCTTTATTGGCTGGTGATACTTTACTAAATCAACATTTGCCTCAACATTTTATTTTATTTAATCCTAAAGATGTAGTAAGTGGCGATTTTTACTGGGGCACTGCCCTGGAGGATGGGAGCTTTATATACATAACGGCTGATTGTACAGGTCATGGCGTTCCCGGCGCTTTTATGAGTCTGCTCAATATCAGTAAACTCAGTCAGGTTATTAATGAAAACAAAATCACAAAACCTGATTTGGTTTTGAACCAGGTTAGGCAGGAAATAATTAAGGCATTAAATGCTGAAGGTGCAATTGAAGAAAGTAAAGATGGTGTGGATGCGGTGTTGTGTAAATTGGATATTCAAAGCATGAAACTGGAATACGCATCTGCTAACAATCCGTTTTATATTATCCGTAATAATGAACTTCTAACTTGTAAAGCAGATAAAATGCCGGTAGGTAAAGGACATGACGATTCTGTTTTATTTTCATATAACCAGATTGCTCTCCATAAAAATGACATGATTTATACCTTTACAGATGGTTTCGCAGATCAGTTTGGGGGACCTAGAGGAAAAAAATTTAAATATAAGCAGCTAGAAGAAGTTTTGTTGTCTATTCATCAACTCTCCATGATTGAACAAAAGGATATTTTAAATAAAAAATTTACATCGTGGAAGGGCAACCTTGACCAGGTAGACGATGTTTTAATAATAGGTGTCCGCATAATGTAAAAATCCATCTGAATTATATAAAATATGCGCCTGTATTTGTTCTTTTTTTGTAGATTTTAGGGTATCTTTGCCGCCGTGTCTACTTCACTATATATACTATTTTTAGCTTTTACTATTGTTGATGCTATTGATATATTTTTAGTGGCAATTATGCTTTACCAGCTTTATAAAATGGTTAAAGGAACTGCCGCAGTAAATGTATTTATTGGATTGGTATTGATCTATATTATCTGGATCATTGTTAGGGCATTTGAATTACAATTGCTTGGTTCAATTTTGGGCAAATTTGTTAACGTTGGGGTTATTGCGGTAATGGTAGTTTTTCAGCAGGAGATACGGAAATTTTTATTATACATCGGTTCAAATGAATATCTAAAAAACAGAAACTGGAAAAACATCTTTTCATTTTCAAGTCATTCAGTTGTATCCTCCGGTATTATGTTGGATTCTGAATCATTGATTAAAGCATGTTTTAGTATGAGTGAAACAAATACCGGAGCTTTAATTATTATATCGCGTAAATCAGATCTCAAATTTTATGTCAATACAGGAGAAATTATTGATTCTGTTTTAACTGACAAAATGCTCGAAAATATTTTTTATAAGAATAGTCCAATGCATGATGGGGCTGTAATTATTAAAGACAACAGAATCATTGCCGCACGTTGTGTTTTGCCGGTTACAGAAAAAGAAAGTTTTCCTTCTCATTTTGGAATGCGTCACCGAGCCGCCGTTGGCTTAACTGAAACAACGGATGCTTTAGCGATTACCGTTTCTGAACAAACAGGCCATGTATCACTAACCATTAACGGTGAGATCAATTCTAATTTAGGCATTGATAAATTAAGGTACCTGATCGAAAAAAATTTAAAAAACTAACACTATTACGAATCAATACGAATATACGAATCTTTGTATGATAAGCTTTCAAAGCTTAGATTGGTATATTCGTACTCAATTCGTAATTACCATAAATACAACTTCCTACAATTAAAATAAATGAATCTTCTTTCAGTAAATCAATTAAGTAAAAGTTTCGGCGACAAAGTTCTTTTTAAGAATATTAATTTCGGTATTAATTATGGCGACAAAGTTGCATTAATCGCAAAAAATGGTTCCGGTAAATCTACTCTTTTTAAAATCCTTCAGGGAATTGAAATACCTGATAGCGGCGATATCGCTTTCAGAAAAGAACTCCGCATTTCTTTTTTAAGTCAGGAACCTGTTCTTAACGAAGACCACACCATTGAGCAAGCGATATATGCAGGTGATAGTGAAATGGTAAAAACGGCCATTGATTATAATCATTTGGTAGAAAGTCATTATGCTAATCCAACTGATAAAACAGAAAAGCAGCTGGATATTTTGACCAACAAAATGAATGATCTTGAAGCTTGGAACGTAGAAACACAAATCATGTTAGTTTGTGCGAACCTGGGGTTAGATGATCAACAACAAAAAGTAAGTACACTAAGCGGCGGTCAAAAAAA
>JANPOX010000354.1:0-2349 GCA_031428235.1 Bacteroidia bacterium
GCTCAATTCAGCAATTTTATCGAGCAAAGGAGTAAACACATCGGTATCATAATTGGATTGTTTGTTTTGTAATACACGCACCAACCGCTCAAAACCCATTCCTGTGTCCACATGCTGTGCGGGTAATTTTACCAAACTACCATCTGCCTTGCGATTGAACTCCATGAACACATTGTTCCATACCTCGATCACTTGCGGATCATCATTATTGACACGTGAAGCACCGCTTACTTTATCTCTTTCTTCTTCTGTTCTACCATCGTAATGAATTTCCGAACAGGGTCCACAAGGACCGGTATCGCCCATTTCCCAGAAATTATCTTTTTTATTTCCTTTTAAAATTCTGCTCTCGTCTATGTATAATTTCCAGGTGTCAAAAGCTTCCTGATCAAAGGGAACATTTTCTTCAACGCTTCCTTCAAACACGGTCACGTATAAACGTGATTTATCTATTTTATAAACTTCAGTCAGTAATTCCCAGGCCCAGGCAATGGCATCTTTTTTAAAATAATCGCCAAAGCTCCAGTTACCAAGCATTTCAAACATGGTATGGTGATAAGTGTCCACACCAACTTCTTCTAAATCATTATGCTTACCGCTGACACGCAAACATTTTTGTGTATCGGCTACACGAGGGAATTTAATAGGTGCGTTACCTAAAAAAACATCTTTAAATGGTGCCATGCCAGAGTTGATGAACATTAATGTTGGATCCCCCTTAACTACCATTGGGGCAGAAGGAACAATTTCATGGCCTTTTGATTTGAAAAAATCTAAAAATGTCTGACGTACTTTATTTGATTCCATAATGTTTTAAAAGAAGTAGCGAATATACTAAAATCACCGGCAAGGTAAATGATAAATTATCCACTTTTTAGCAATAATTTATGCAGGTTTTTGATGAAATTACAGGGTCTCTTTTTGAAGAAAAACCATCTTTTCCTAATCAATCATTTTGTTATATTTGTTTGCCTTTTCAGTAACATGTCAAAAGTAAAATATAAGTTCAATACTAAATCCTTAACCTACGAAAAAGTAAAAATTACTTTTAGGCAGCGCTTGTTGCAGGTACTTTCTTACCTCGCAATTGGAGTAGTATTTGCTGCGGTTACCATATTATTGGGTTATCGTTTTTTGCCTTCTCCTATGCAGAAAAAACAAAACAGGGAACTGGAAGTTGTTAAGCTTCAATACGAGCTTTTAAATAAGAAAATGAACCAGGTGCAAACTGTTTTAAATGACTTGCAGGACAGGGATGATAATATTTACCGGGTTATTTTTGAAGCTGAACCAATTCCAGGCACAGTGAGACAAGCCGGTTTCGGAGGAAGTGACCGGTACAAAGATTTGGAAGGTTATGATAATACGGCTCTCATGAAAGAAGCTACTGAACGTTTAGATAGAATAACCAAGCAATTGTATATTCAATCCAAATCATTTGATGAAGTGGTGAAAATGGCGAAAGGAAAAGAGAAACTAATTGCTTCAATTCCTGCTATCATGCCTTTAAATAATAAAAATTTAAAACATGCCCCAAGCGGTTACGGATGGAGAACTCATCCAATCTATAAAACACAGGAGTTTCATCCGGGAATGGATTTCACAGCAGAACAAGGTACACCGATATATGCTACTGGTGATGGGATAGTAGAAGTTGCGGATGCTTCCGCACAAGGTTATGGAAATCATGTTGTCATCAATCATGGGTTTGGATACCAGACCTTATACGGACATATGAGTAAGATTGCAACAAAATCAGGAACAAAATTAAAACGCGGTGATTTGATCGGATATGTTGGAAGCACTGGTTTAAGTACTGGTCCGCATGTACATTATGAAGTTATTAAGAATGGTGAAAAAGTAAATCCGATCAATTTTTATTATAACGATTTGTCACCAGAAGAATACCAGATCATGTTAGAGCTTTCTTCTAAATCAACGCAATCATTCGATTAATGAATATATTTTCGGTTTTATATTTTGCACCAAACACATACGTTGGTAATAGTGCGGCTGGTTTTGGCGAAATGGTGCGAACTGCATTTTTTTCGGAGGTATTGCGAAAGCTTTTTTGGGCGAGAAAAAGATTGAAGTTGTCCGCCAGCTGGCGGATTGATTTTTTGTTTCTTTTTCATCAAGGAAAAAGAAAAGAAGAAAACAATAAGACCGTTGCTACATCTAACTGAATTTATGAATAAGAATACTTACAAGATTGGATTCTACACTGCCATCTCATTAGTAATCGCTAATATGATCGGGACAGGTGTATTCACCAGTCTTGGTTTTCAGTTGTTTGATATTCATTCGGTGTTTACCATTTTAGTTTTGTGGTTATTGGGAGGCATCATC
>JANPOX010000355.1:0-3165 GCA_031428235.1 Bacteroidia bacterium
CATTTAAGTCATTTGATCGATAATTTAATGAAAGTAAAAGGTGTTACCAGTGTTACACGAATTGATAATAACTAAAGGAATATAAAATGATACAAGAAACCAAGGAAGCTGTTGAAAAAATTCTGATTGATTATCTTGAAAAAAATAAACACCGTAAAACCTCCGAGCGTTTTGCTATTTTAAATGAAATCTATTCACATGACGGCCATTTTGATATTGAGGGCTTGTATGTGATGATGAAGAATAAAAAGTACCGTGTGAGCCGCGCCACTCTTTATAATAATATTGAATTATTATTGGAAGCGGGATTGGTAATCAAGCATCAATTTGGAAAAAACCTGGCTCAGTTTGAAAAAGCCTATAAGTTTAAACAGCATGATCATTTAATATGCAGCGACTGCGAAAAAGTTTTTGAATTTTGTGACCCGCGCATTATGCAGATTCAAAAAATGGCCGAGGATATGCTCAATTTTGATGTATTTCACCACTCTTTAAATTTTTTCGCAAAATGCCGAATTTTAAAGGAAAATGGTGTTTGTGAACATAAAAAGCATGTGGTTTAAATAGGTTTCAGCAAGTATAGAATAGAAAAGCGGCGTATCTTTTTTATTTAAATATTTATTATTACTTTTAAAATATTAAATTGCATTACACGTATCATTCATATGGTTTTAGATTATAAAATAGTAGAAGAAAATAAGATTCAAATTTTGTTTTTAAGTGGAGAATTGATTGATAAAAATCAGGCAAATGATTTAATCATTCAGGTAAATGGATTGTTAGAAGCAGGAAATCATAAATTCATTATTGATTTGGCTGATTTGAAATATATGAACAGCAGCGGATTAAATGTGTTAATTCAGTTATTGACCAAAACCCGCAACAATGGCGGTGACAGCGTGATCTGTAACGTAAGTAAAAAAGTAAATGAGTTGCTCATCATCACTAAATTAAATACTTTATTTAAAGTTGCTGATGATAAAGAAGCAGCCAAGAAATTGCTGGCTTAAGCAAAGACAATATGTTGGCAGGCTTTATATACCAGGCCAAACACATTCTCAAAACCTTGTTCTCCTCCAAAATAAGGATCAGGAACTTCCAGATGTTCTTCAGGGTGTGATGCGTTTAATAAAAGATCCACTTTTGCTTTATGATCATCTGTCGTTGCAAGAGCAAGCACATTTTTCATATTGCTTTTATCCATGACATAGATCTTATCAAATTTTTCAAAATCAGAGGCTTTAAATTGCCTTGCCCTTAAAGATTTTAAATCTATATCATGCTTTGCTGCATTCTGAATAGTGCGTGGATCGGGGGCTTCATCTACATGAAAGAAAGAGGTTCCTGCGGAATCTACCCTCATATTAATATTATTTTCTTTGATCAGTTTAAGCATAATACCTTCTGCTAAAGGGGAACGACAGATATTGCCAAGGCAAACCATTAAGATTTTTTGCATAATTCTTATTTTTTTAAAAAGGGTAGAAACATTTGTTAGTGAGCGGAGTACTTTTCTTTAGATGTGAGGTATTATCTCTCTTCCGGCACAAAAGAACTTTGTTCAGCGTAAAAGGCGATTTTAGTTAACAGTGCAGCAATATGTTCTTTTACCAAAGATCTCGCTTCTGTTGTGTATTTTAGAAAAACAGTATCATTCAATACAGCGTAAGCGAGGGAGCTTAATCCGTAATTTTTTTCAAGAAGATGCAGTAAAAATTCTTCCCTGTTTCCTTCCGGCATTCCACATAAGGGAGCAACAACCTGGAAAATGTATTGATTTTCCTGTTCCCACAGATCAATCATAATGTCAAATTTACCTTTTTTTAAATTCCATTGTCCCGGTTGTGTACCTCTTACTTCTTCAGGGTTGAGCCCTAAATCAGTGATGGCATCATCCACTAATTTATAAAACTGTTGTATCATTTTATTTTGCTGACTCGTTTAGTTTATCTGTAAAAAATACAGATTTTTGATTGGTATAGAATTTATTTTTGAACTGTCCTACCCATTGAACTCCTTTGATCGCGTTAGTTAAAAACACTTCATCACCATTTGTTAAAGTATGAACTGTAAGAGATTGCTCAAATGCCAGTATTTTATTCTGGGCTGCAATGTCTAATATTTGTTTTCGCATAACACCATCCACGCATCCATCAGTAATTGGTGAAGTGTAAAGTGTTCCGTTCTTAACTACAAATATATTTGAGCTGATGGATTCAATGATGCTGCCATTATCATTTACCAGCAAACAATCATCTAAACGTAAAGATGTTTTAGTAAGTCCAGCCATCACGTATAATAAAGCACTACCAGTTTTAATATTGGATATTTTATTGATCGGTTTTTTGATCTCTGCATAAATATCAACCCACAAACCTTTTTGATTTAAGATATATCCTGTATCTTCTAACTTTTCCGCTTCTATTAAAAAAGAGATATCATTGGTATCCGGTGTGTAAAATCCACCATCATTTCTAAAAACAGTTAAGCGTATTCGCGCGTCTTGTTTTATATTATTTTTTTCCAATAAATGAAGGATAAGATGCACAATGTTTCCGGATGTAAATTCCGCCGGGACATTCATTCTCAAGGTGGTCATGCTTAACTTAATGCGTTTCACATGATCCGCTATGAACATAATTTTTCCGTTAGTATAACGAATACTTTCAAATAAAGAATCGCCATATCGGAATGCCCTGTTAGTAAAACTAATGGCAGGCTCATATAAATTAATAACGTGCCCGTTGTATATGCAAAAAGTATCCAGCATTTAGCTTTAAAAGTAGAGAAATAACGGATTTATGGTGCTACGTGTTGAAAATTGGTTAAAAAGAAAAGGAAGATATTATTTTGCCATTTTCAATAAATTATCAGCCCAGGATTTTGGAGAAATTGTTTTTGACAAATGATGAGAATAGTTACTCATTGCTAATAAATCAGCATCTTTCATGTTGATGAGCTTTTTTAAAGCTTGTTTAATTTCTTTTACATTTTCAGATTTAAATGTGAAACCATTTTTTCCTTCATGTAAAAATTGTTCTTTAGAGCCAACTTTATCACTCAGCAATAAGGGAAATCCTGAAGCTGCAAATTCATGTACTACAACACCCCAGGGCTCAAAACGGCTGGGTAAAACAAACACTCCTGTTTGTGATGTATAAGTTG
>JANPOX010000356.1:0-1653 GCA_031428235.1 Bacteroidia bacterium
GAACTAATCAAAAAGATCTATCTGGCACGTTTTTGCCAGTCGATGAAATTACTGTTGGGCTCCAAAGTATTATTAATTGACGCGCTCGACCTGGTAAAAAATATGATCGGTTATTACCCTATTGAATTTGCTTTGGACACAGTGATAAAAGATGTGTATTCCGGAAAACAATTACATGAAAGTCTAGCACAACATATTATTTTCCCAAAAAAATTGGTGTCACTCATCAAAGTATCGGAAGAAGTGAATGCTCCTGAGGTAATCTTTGAAAAACTCAACCAGCAATATGCCGAAGAAATTGAACATCAACAACTCGTGATTGGCAAAATTATTGAGCCTTTATTTTTAGTGATATTAGGAGGCCTTGTTGGATTTATTTTGGTGTCAATGTACACACCATTATTTAAAATGAGTTCAGGATTGGAAGGAATGTAATATTTTATTTTTACTTATAAATAATTATGCCTAAAAAAGTTACTGAATATCCATTTTTACCTTTGCTTAGAAAATTCATTAATGAAGCAAAAAAAGGCAAACATCTTCAAACAAATGGTAAAAAGATCAAACCTCTCAGCGTTAAAAATTACCATTATCTGGAATTATTGCTAATAAAATTTGCCGAAGAAAAAAAAATTGTAATTAGAGTAAAAAATATAGCCGGCCTATCAAAAACACAATTTGAAGTAGAGAAGAAATATTGGAAAGATTTCTATTTTCAATTTACTTCTTTTTTATACGATGACCTTAATCATTTTGACAATTACGTAGGCAGGTTAATAAAATTACTACGAAGTGTACTAAACTATTTAAATTCTGAAAAAAATTTAAACATAGGCCTTTTTTATAAAAAATTCTATGCCCCAAGCGAAGACGTGGAAATAATTATTCTGTCGCCTGAACGAATTAATTATTTAATAGACACTAAGGAATTGGAATTAAGTTTAAGCGATGATTTACAAAAGGTAAAAGATGTTTTTATTTTTGGATGCGCTGTTGCTTTAAGGTTTTCAGATTTAAAAGCGTTGAATAAAAGTAATCTCGAAATAATTAATCAAAGAATGTATATTAAAATTCAATCAAAGAAAACTCAAACCTATACCAGGGTTAAGTTACCTGAATTTGCTATTAATATTATTAAAAAATACTCCAAACAATACGTTAACAAATTATTACCAGAATTTACTAAAGCTTATATGAATAAAAAAGTAAAGGTTATTATGGAGACTTATGGGTTCACTGAAATTATAGAAAGAACCAGACAAAAAAGAGGTATCCCTGTTCATATTCTAAAAAACAATAAGCATTATCGCTTTTGTGATTCAGTTTCAACTCACACAATGAGGCGCTCAGCTATTACCACACTATTAAGTTTAGGAATGAACGAACAGATGGTACGGCAAATAAGTGGTCATGCCGCTAATAGTAAAGAGTTTTTTAGATACGTTGCTTTTGCGCAAAATTATATTGATACTGAAATTGACCAGGTGCATCAAAAACTGGAAGAAAAAAAACTAGAAATAGCATGAAAAATCAGTAAAAAACTGATTTTTTAGTATAAATTTGTTCTTGAATCGTTCTTTGAATGTAAGGCTAACAGGGTGATACAGCAATTGTGATTACTATGCCTTTGGTATGGCTATGCCAGGACGTAAT
>JANPOX010000357.1:0-7495 GCA_031428235.1 Bacteroidia bacterium
AAAACCTAATTCAGGCAAAATTTACCTGGATGATAAAGACATTACCAATGAGCCTATGTACAAGCGCGCACAATTAGGAGTTGGTTATTTGCCACAGGAAGCATCTGTTTTTAGAAAATTAAGTATTGAGGACAATTTACGTGCGGTTTTACAAATGACCAAAAAAACAAAAGCTGAGCAGGAATATAAAGTAGAGAGTTTATTGGATGAATTTGCGTTGCACCATGTTCGTAAAAATTTAGGCGATCAATTATCAGGCGGAGAAAGAAGAAGAACAGAAATAGCGAGAGCATTAGCGACTGATCCAAAATTTATTTTATTGGATGAGCCATTCGCCGGTGTTGATCCTATTGCGGTGGAAGATATACAAAGTGTTGTAAGAAAATTAAAAGATAAAAATATCGGTATTTTAATTACAGATCATAATGTACATGAAACGCTTAATATTACAGACAGAACTTATTTATTGTATGCAGGTGAAGTGATCAAATCCGGCTCAGCCGAGGATTTAGCAAATGATGAAATGGTAAGACGCGTTTATCTTGGTAACAATTTTGAGTTGAGAAAATAAGTGTCAACAACCACACATAAATCTTTAGACGAAGTCCATTCTTCTGTTAATACCAGCAGCAAAGGAGGATTTAAAAAACTATTAGCCTTTATTGGCCCTGCTTACATGATCAGTGTGGGTTATATGGATCCCGGAAACTGGGCCACCGATATTGAGGGCGGAAGTAAATACGGATATAGTTTGATTTGGGTTTTAGTAATGAGTAATCTGATTGCTTTATTGTTACAAAGTCACTGTGTGCGTTTGGGAATAGTTTCAGGAAGGGATTTGGCTCAGGCCTCCAAAGATCACTATTCTAAATTCATTAATTATTTTTTATACGTATTAGCTGAAATTGCGATAGCTGCCTGTGACCTTGCTGAAGTTGTTGGTATGGCAATTGGTATTCACTTATTATTCCCATCCATATCTATTTTAATGGGTGTTTGTATTACTGTTTTGGATAGTTTTGTTTTATTATTTTTATTAAACGCCGGAATAAGAAAACTGGAAGCCTTCATTATTTCTTTGGTTGCAATTATTGCCGTTTCTTTTTTCATTCAATTAGTCATTGCTGAACCAAATGTTGATGAAATTTCAAAAGGGTTAATTCCCGGATTTACTAATGAAAACGCCTTGTATATTGCTATTGGAATTATAGGGGCTACAGTAATGCCGCATAATTTGTACCTGCATTCATCGTTGGTTCAAACCCGTCAATTTGAACGGACGCCAAAAGAAATTAAAAAAGCCATTCGGTTCAATATCATTGATAGTGCCGTGGCTTTAAATTTAGCTTTGTTTGTAAATGCTGCCATTTTAATTATTGCAGCCACTACTTTTTTTAACACGGGTGTGGAAGTAAAAGAAATACAGGATGCTCATCGAATGATGGCACCGATGTTGGGAAGTACTCTTGCTCCTTTATTATTTGCGATCGCTTTAATTGCTGCCGGTCAAAGTTCCACCGTAACCGGAACACTGGCTGGACAAGTGATCATGGAAGGATATCTGAATCTGCGTTTGCAACCATGGATCAGAAGGCTGATGACACGTTTAATAGCAATTGTCCCGGCATTCTTAACCATTTATTTTTTAGGTGAAGAAAAAACAGGGGATCTACTTATATTAAGTCAGGTCATCCTTAGTTTACAATTAGGTTTTGCTATCATTCCTTTAATTCATTTTGTAAGTAATAAAAAAAGAATGGGTGAATTCGTGATTCCAATGTGGCAAAAAATTGCTTCCTGGACCTCTGTTTCTGTTATTGTTTTTCTGAATTGCCAGATGCTTACCAATAAAGTAAAGGAATGGCTGGAAGGTTCTCAATATCCAATGTTAATTGGAATGATTGTTATTCCATTTATGTTAGCTTGTTTAGGTATTTTGATATTTATAGTATTTGAACCTTTATTTAAAAAGGCAAAGCGCGAAGTATCAACACAGTTTCATGGAGAGTTGCAAAAGATCAATTTCGAGAAACCAAAACCTTATTCATCCATTGCCATCACAGTTGATTTCAGCAGCAGCGATAATAAAGCCATTAACAAAGCTTTGCAGCTGGGCGGTAAAGAAGCTCATTATGTTTTAATTCATATTTTGGAATCAACTAATGCTGTTATGTATGGAGAAGACACGAATGATTATGAGCGAACGGAAGACAGTAAGAATCTGTTGGCTTATAAAAATCAATTAGTAGAACAAGGATATAACTGTGAATTCAAATTAGGTTTTGGTAATCCAAAATCTGTTATTCCCGAGTTGGTGTTGCAATGTGATTTATTGGTTATGGGAACTCATGGGCATACCCGGTTCAAGGATCTCTTATTTGGAACTACGGTCGAAGGCGTGAGACATAAAATTTCTATTCCTTTAGTGTTGGTTTAGTTTTTATACAGAAATAAATTAGACAAAATCAATTTTTTTAGTTTAAAATTTCCCTTATTTTGCGGTAAAATAATCAATTGCAAATAGTTGTAAATACTCGTCTTTTAATTCAGAATAAGTTAGATGGCATTGGATGGTTTAGTTATCAAACGCTTAAGCGAATAACTCAAAACAATCCTGATGTTCATTTTATATTTCTATTTGACAGGAATTATAATGATGAGTTTATTTTTTCTGATAACATTACCCCAATAGTAATTGGTCCGCAGGCGCGCCATCCTTTTTTATATTATGCCTGGTTTCATTTGTCGGTTAAGAATTTATTGAATCGTATGAACCCTGATCTGTTTTTGTCTCCTGATGGATTTTTATCACCAGGGGCTAAATGCAAACAATTGCCTGTTATTCATGATATAAATTTTTTGCACAATCCAAAGGATCTGAAGTCATTAACTAGTAAATATTACAATCATTTTTTTCCAAAATATGCTAAGCTTGCAACACGCATTGCAACCGTGTCTGAATACAGTAAAATGGATATTTCTAATAATTATCATATTCCAACTGATAAAATTGATGTTGTTTATAATGGGATCAATGAAGGGTTCACAGCCCTTTCTGAAATCGAACAACAGGCAACACGGGAAAAATATTCAGATGGAAACCCCTTTTTCTTATTTGTTGGTTCTCAAAGTCCGCGTAAAAATTTAAACAGGCTTATTGCCGCTTTTGATAAGTTTAAAGAACAATCACATTCCGACTATAAACTGGTTTTGGTAGGCGCTGTCTATTCCAACGAAGGAGATGTAAAGCATGTTATAGATAAATCAAAATTTAGAAACGATATTATTTTTACCGGAAGACAGCCACAGGAAGAATTGGAAAAAATAATGGCTAGCGCTTTCGCATTGACATTCGTTCCATACTTCGAAGGTTTTGGAATTCCTATCGTGGAAGCATTAGAATGTGAAACTCCTGTTATATGCAGTAATACGACTAGTATGCCTGAAATAACCGGAAATGCAGGATTACTGATTGATCCTTTTGATGTCAATAGTATTTGTAACGGAATGCTTGAACTGTATAACAAACCGGCATTAAGAATTGAATTAATTGAGAATGGAAAAGTGCGAAAGAATTTATATTCCTGGGATAAATCTGCAGACCTGCTTTGGAACAGTATCACTAAGTGTTTATGAGTTCACCCATTAGCAAATCTGCTTTTATGAAAGCAGAACAATGTTTAAAGCATTTTTACCTTTATAAAAATCACCCTTATCTGCGGGATTCTTTATCAAAAGAAAAACAGTTTATTTTTAAACGTGGAACAGATGTAGGTATTTTTGCCCAGCAATTATTTCCAGGAGGAATTGATGTCACTGAAGGCGAAAAACGCGATCAACAATTATTTGCTCAAAAAACCAAGGATCTTATTGCAAACGGAACCAAAACAATTTACGAAGCCACCTTCATTTTTGATGACCTATTGGTAATGGTTGATATCCTTGATAAGCAGGATGACAAATGGATTGCGTATGAAGTAAAAAGTTCTTTAAAGATAACCGACACTTATGTAAAAGATGCGTGCTTTCAATATTATGTAATTAAAAATAGTTTACCGGACCTTGCTGATTTTAATTTGTTGACTTTAAATCCAAAATATGTTGTAGAAAATGAACTGGAGATAGAAAAGTTATTTAAGAAAACTTCAGTGATGAAAGACGCACTTAAAAACCATGAATATTTTGCACATCAAACCAAAGTGGCTAAGTTAACTCTGGAACAGGGCAAAATTCCGGACATTAAAATTGGCACGCATTGTTTTCAACCTTATGAATGTGATTTTTTGGGAACCTGCTGGAAGAACACAAATGACCCTTCCTCGGTTTTAACTTTAGGCAAATTAACCAAACAAGCAATGTTTGAGTTGTATAACAGCAATATTAAACGGATTGATGAGATCGATATCAATACGATTCAGCATAAAGAAGTCAGGATACAGGTAAAAGCAGCGATTGAACAAAAAGAACAAATAGCTAAGGATGAAGTCAGTGCATTTATTTCAACTATAAAGCAACCCGTTTGCAGTCTTGATATTGAAGTGTGGATGCCAGCAATTCCTTATTATCAGGGCACAAAACCTTTTCAGCAAATTCCTTTTTTATTTTCTATGATCTATGAAGAGGATCAGCTAATAAAGCATTACAGTTATTTTAAACCCATTGAAGAAGATCTTCGGAAAGAATTTTTGGAAAGAATATTATTGGCTACAAAAGATTTTCAATCTATTTTAATGTTCGATAAATCATTGGAAGAAACTGTTTTAAATCAATTGGCAGAATTGTATCCTGAATACATGAAAGACATTACGACCTTAAAAAATAAAATTATAGACCTTGCTGTACCGATTCGAAAAGGTAATTATTACCATCCTGAAATGGCAGGCAATTTTACATTGAAGAGTATTGCTCCCTTGGTAAATCAAGAGGCCGGTTTCCATAGTCTTGAAATTCAGTCGGGCATCAGTGCAATGTATGTTTATGAGAGTTTATTGGTTCAAAATATGATTGAAGCAGAACAAACCAAACAACAGTTAATTGACTATTGTGAAATGGATGCTTTAATAACTTATCAGCTGCTGAACTTTTTTAAAATCAAATCTGCTGAATAATTTCTTTCCGAAAATATATTAAACAAAAATTGCAAATAAAATCCTTCATAATCCTTATTTTTTTTCCTGCCATTGTTTTTGCGCAGTTCAGAATTGATACGACAAGGAAAGTGAATTTTCTGGCGATTCCCATTTTGTTTAAAACTCCGGAAACAGGCTGGGCATACGGTTTATCTGCTTCCGCTAATTTCAAAACATCTCATCGAAATGATACATTAACAAGAACTTCTGTGATTACAGTCTTGGGAATTTTCTCTCAGCGACAACAAAATATTCAAGGACTAGATGCTACTATTTATTTCCCGAAAGAAAAGTATATTTTATATTTCAACAGTTCACATAGTTATTTCCCTGATAATTTTTGGGGACTGGGACAATATTCAAAAAATGAAGATGTTGAGCGGTATGTCTTTGAGCAGTTAGTAATTAATCCTCATATCAAACGTAAATTCTTCCGACATAATTTTTTTGGAGTATTAGCCGATTATCAAAACATATTTAAAATTCAATACATTGAAGGAGGCTTAATGGATTCGCTTTCATTTTATGGTAAGACTAATTACAATATTACAGGCCTAGGTTTAACAGCCAGTTATGATACAAGGAATTCAGCTTTCTGGCCAACCAAAGGTTTGTTTCTGCAAACACAATTTACAACTTACAATAAGGAACTGGCTTCTACTTATTCTTTTAATAAATGGACGGCAGAGGTTCGTTTGTTTAAGAAAGTTTTTAAAAAACAGATTATTGCCTGCCAACTTTATAACTACTTTACATTTGGTGAAACACCTTATCGATCAATGGCGGCTTTAGGCGGTGCGGGCAATTTGCGGGGTTTTTACCAGGGAAGATTCAGGGATAAATCCATGTATTCTGCGATTGTAGAATACAGGGCACATATTTACTGGAAGATCAGTGCTTGTGTGTTTGGTGGAGTAGGAGATGTTTATAATCAACCTAAAAATATCAATATTTCTTCAATGAAAGGAAGCTTTGGTGGAGGGCTTCGTTTAACAATTCTTGAAAAAGATCAACTGAACTTACGATTTGATTATGGTTATTCAGACAGTTATAATCATGGCTTTTATTTTACAGTGGGGGAGTGCTTTTAATTTAATCTTGCTTTAATGGCTTATTAAACTACCTTTAATACTTGTCTGTCTTATCAGGCTTAAGGCCTGTGGAAAAAGAATTTGAAGTGTTGATTAATAGTTTCATTAATGATAAAGTAGGAATAGCTGACCATTTTTTGAGCGATAATCTTGCGGGGCATCTCAGAGACAATCTGAAAAATTTACTCCAAAAAAACCAATTGGTAAAAGCAGGAACAGGTAATAATACAAAGTTATCTTTTGATGATTCTATCAGAAGCGATTCTATTTATTGGCTGGACAGAGATCACGGGAATGAATATGAAAATGATTTTTTAGATCAGATGGATGATTTTATTAAATACCTGAACCGGAGTTGTTTTGCAGGAATAACTGGTTGTGAATTTCATTATGCCATGTATGAGATCGGAAGCTTCTATAAAAAGCACCTTGATCAATTCAAGGATAACGCAAGTAGAAAATATTCTATGATTTGTTATCTGAATGAGGATTGGGTAAAGGCAGATGGAGGAGACTTAATGATTTATCAGTCTTATAATGACAAAAAAATTTCACCGAATAACGGCAAATGTGTGTTGTTCAAGAGCAGCGAGTTGCAGCACGAAGTTCTTGTTACCAATAGGCAGCGAATGAGCGTGACCGGTTGGTTAAAGCGAGGTTGATTTTAACATTCTTTAGTTCATAGATTATCCGAGCGCAAGCATAAATTTCCTCAACTGTCATTAACTTTAAGACTTGATTAGCTGAAATCTTATTAAGCACTAATCACGATTATAATATGTCAAAAATTAAAGTTGGAATTTTGTTTGGTGGCCGTTCAAAAGAACGTGAAATTTCTTTTGCTGGTGGAAGAACAGTTTATGATAATTTAAATAAATCTATGTTTGAAGCCATTCCTTTGTTTGTGGATTCATTCGGTAATATTGTTTTATTGGATTGGAATTT
Source organism: Bacteroidia bacterium (assembly GCA_031428235.1). Classification (GTDB taxonomy): domain Bacteria; phylum Bacteroidota; class Bacteroidia; order B-17B0; family Aurantibacillaceae; genus UBA4416. Next base: position 7,166 of record JANPOX010000357.1, read on the forward strand.
TGTTTACAAAGGAACGATAAGAGATTTTTATCCGCCTGTTGAATTTATACCTGCTTCTAATACCGACTTTCAATATTACGCTGAAAATCTTGGCGTATTAAATACTAAACAACAAGACGAATTAATTTCAAAGATTGGAAAAAAAATCGAAGTCAATACTTTGTCTTCATTAATTGATTTTGCTTTTTTAGCCTTACATGGCCCATATGGAGAAGATGGTAGAATACAGGGACTTTTAGAATATTTTCATATACCTTACTCAGGAAGTGGAATATTACCAAGTGCCATTGGAATTGACAAAAGTGTTCAGAAAAAATTAATGGTGAATGC
>JANPOX010000358.1:0-4296 GCA_031428235.1 Bacteroidia bacterium
CTTAATGTTAAATAGTTGCGTAATTGTATCCATTATGGTATTATTTTTGGTGTAAAGTTAAAGATTTTATTATTTTTGTATACTTTAAATCTGACTGAGCTCAATGAAAAATATTTTTATTATTATTTTTATTTTATTTACTACCAGCATTACTAAAGCTCAATGGCTTTGGGATTATGGTGTTTCAGTTGGTGTCTCCAATTATTTGGGTGATATTGGAGGAAAAGAAAAGACCAGAAGGGATTTTGTAGCGGATATGAAAATGGCCAAAACCCGGTGGAATTTAGGCGGCTTTGCACGTTATAAGGTTCATCAAAAAGTTTCAGTTAAGTTGGCAGGTGATTATTTGCGTATTGAAGGTGATGATAAATTATCATCAAATCCTGCTCGTAATGCCCGTAACTTAAATTTCAGAAATGATATGTTCACCCTGGAATTGACAGGGCAGGTATTCTTTTATGAAGACAATGATCTTGGAAATACGTATCGATATAAAAACGGATTTAGGGCATACTTATTTGCCGGGGTTGGTGGGTATTACACTAATCCTAAAGCAAACAAAGATGGGGAATGGGTAAAACTTCGCCCTTTACACACAGAAGGTAAAACATATTCTCCGGTAGGGTTTAGTATTCCTGCAGGTGTTGGTTTTTACTTCACAATCCATAAAAAACACCGTATTGGATACGAGTTGAACTATAGAACAACATTTACAGATTACCTGGATGATATTAGTGGCACATACCCAGATGACCCTAGTCTATCTGGTGATCCAAGCTTATCACGAAGAATCGATGAATTAGGCGGACCTGAAGCTTTTGAAGATAAAGGTTTATATTATTCTCATGGTTGGGGTGATAAACGCGGAGATGTGTCTCATAAAGATGGCTTTATGACCATGAGTTTAAGTTACAGCCATGTAATAAGAGGTAAGTCTAGTTTTTACAAAGGACGTTATGGCCATTTCTTTAATCACCGAAAAAGAGGGAAGGTTCGTAAGATCAGAGCTAAGTTCTAATTCTTTAAGATATTAATAATAAAAAAACCGCTTTAATTAAGCGGTTTTTTTATGCATTTATTTTCAAATTATTAATTGATCAGAATGAAAATCAAAAATGTTTTACATTTTGGCCAGGGGTTATTTTGTAAAGAATTTACTTTTTCAAAAACTTAAAATCTTTTCCAATGTAACGGGCATTATTTCCTAATTGCTCTTCAATGCGCAATAACTGATTGTATTTAGCGATCCGGTCGCTGCGAGAAGCTGAACCTGTTTTTATTTGTCCGCAGCTTAAGGCTACTGCTAAATCAGCAATAGTAGTATCTTCTGTTTCTCCGCTCCGGTGACTCATCACTGAGGTATAGCTGTTAGTATGTGCTAATTGCACAGCATTAATGGTTTCAGTTAAAGTTCCTATCTGGTTTACCTTTACTAAAATAGAATTTGCCACGCCCATATCAATACCTTTTTGCAGGAACTCCACATTCGTCACAAATAAATCATCTCCTACCAATTGTGTAGATGAACCCAATTTATCGGTCATCAATTTCCAGCCATCCCAGTCTTCTTCAGCAAAACCATCTTCAATGGAAATGATCGGGTATTTTTGTCTCCAATCAGCCCAGAAATCAACCATTTGAGAAGAGGTTAATTTATCACCGGTTGATTTTTTAAAGTGATACACTTTTTCTTCAGCATTATAAAATTCAGAAGAGGCTGCATCCATTGCTATAAAAACATCTTCACCTGCTTTATAACCTGCTTTTTCGATTGCCTGCATCACAGATTTGATAGCTTCCTCATTGTTTTTAAAGTTAGGTGCAAAGCCACCTTCGTCACCAACATTAGTTGCCAATCCCTGTGATTTTAAAACAGCTTTTAAATGATGAAAAATTTCAGTTCCCATTCTTAAACCTTCGCTAAAGCTGTCAGCGCCAATCGGCATGATCATAAATTCCTGGAAATCGATTCCATTATCTGCATGCGAACCTCCGTTCAAAATATTCATCATCGGTATTGGAAGAAGGTTTGAATTCACTCCTCCAACATAACGGTATAAGGGTTGCCTGCATTCTTCTGAAGCGGCCCTTGCTACTGCCAAAGAAACGCCTAAAATAGCGTTGGCGCCTAAATTCCCTTTGTTGGATGTTCCATCCAGTTCTATCATAGCCGCATCAATGGCGCTCTGATCAAAAATATACATGCCTTTTAAACGCTCAGCAATAGCACTATTTACATTATTGATAGCTTTTAAAACTCCTTTTCCTAAATACTGAGTCTTATCGTTATCACGTAATTCTACCGCTTCATGCATACCTGTAGATGCTCCCGATGGAACAGCTGCTCTTCCTAAAATACCCTGGTCGGTTACCACATCTACTTCTACGGTTGGATTTCCGCGTGAATCTAAAATCTGACGTGCTACTACAGTATGAATAAATGACATAAAAATGGTTTAAGGTTAATGATGGGTAAAAATAAATAAAGTTTTAAAATCAGGAAAATAATATATAATTGTTTGTTAATGTCTTTTGTCAATGCCCCATAAGAGCTTGTAACGTAAAGTTTCAAAAAAGTGCTGACCTTCCAGGTTGATCATATTAAACCTGAAATCAGCTTTTTTAATGGTTAGTTCCGATAAATTAGTGATCGTTTGGTTACGCGAATCAAGGGAAATATTAAAACTGTCATTTCTTCCGCTCACTTTAAAACTAATCGTTTTATTGTTTGAGATCACAATTGGCCTAACATTCAGATTATGCGGAGCAATAGGAGTGATGATAAAGTTATCTGAATCCGGAACCATAATTGGTCCTCCGCAACTCAGTGAATAAGCTGTTGATCCTGTGGGTGTAGAAACAATTAATCCATCAGCAAAATAAGAGTTTAAAAAAATACCATTTACATAGGTATCAATATTAATCATGGCTCCTGATTCTTTTTTATGAATGGTGAATTCATTAAGGGCATAATTTACTTCATTAAAGCAGGTGGTTTGTTCTAGCTCAATTAACTCTCTTTTATCAAGCGTAAATTTTTCATTGATCAAAAGTTGTATGGCTTTTTCAAAATCTTCTTTATAAACAGTTGCTAAAAAACCTAAACGGCCGGTGTTTACCCCTAAAACAGGGATGCCCGAATGCCTTACAAACTCAAGTGTTTCAAGCATAGTACCATCACCACCTAAAGAAATAACATAATCTGCTTTCGCAATTAATTCTTCGGAATTAGAATAGGTATTAGTAGTAAATGTTTTGCCGGAGGTTGTATTTAAAAAATCAAGGTAGGGTTTGTAAACAATAATAGTTACCTTTTCGCTAACGGATATTGACAATAAATGCTCTAAATAATGAGGGAAATTATCCTTGGTGTTTCTGGCATAAACTGCTATTGTCATAATGTTTTTGAAAAACTATATGTTTAGAAAATGCATAAATTCATCTAACTTATTTTTCATTCCACTTTCAAAATCGCTGTTTTGAAAAGAAGCTTTCACAACATAATTATAACGATAGAACGTTTGCAGAATTCGTGACAAGTCTTCTTTATTAATTTTGATTGTGACTTCAACCTTTGTGCTGTCAGGAATAGAGGATACGTGTGCACTCAATATTTTCGCGTCATTTCCTTCAATGATATTAGATATTTGTGTTAACGAATAATCCGCCTGGTTTACTTCTAAAACAATAACTCCCCCAAGGTTTTGAACAGCAGCCATTGATGAAATATTCTGAAGCAAACCTTTTAAAGTAATGCAACCTTTATATAATTCCTGATCATCCAATACCGCGATCAAAGTTAAATTAAAAGACATCATTAATTTAAGCAGATCGTATGTGTGCTGATAATTATGTATGATCGGTTTTAATAAAGGGGTTTTTAATTCTTCGATTGTTTCTTCCGGATGATTATAATCCATCAGATCGTGTTCAGAAACTAAACCTATGAGTTCTCTATCTTTTACAACAGCTAAATGGGAAACTTTAAATTGCTCCATCCAGTCTAATGCCATTTCAACAGTATCAGTGTGTTTTAGCGGGGGTATTTCATCTGTTATTAGGTCGGCAACTAGCATATACAAAAGTACAATTTTAAATTCAAAATAATGAGTGTAAGTTAATGTTTACGTGGTATTATTAGTAAATTTTATTGTAAAAACCTTTATATTTGAGGCAAATTTCTTATGGTTTCTTTTGATAATACTGAAAACGCCTTTAAGGCAAAATCAAATGGTGATTTAAATCGTTCCTATTGGTTGTTCAAAATGGTTGGTAATCCTGCCATGGTAAAAGTTG
>JANPOX010000359.1:0-8015 GCA_031428235.1 Bacteroidia bacterium
GAAAAAATAAACCCCGGTAAACAAAAGCCCATTTTTAGTATAGATGAACGGGTTTTAATTATGAAGGCTTGTCGTTTTGTAGATGAAGTTATCACATATAATACAGAGGAAGAATTACTAGACATTTTGAAGACAAAAAATATTTCTATCCGGTTTTTAGGTGAAGATTACAGAGGCAAAGAAATTACCGGAGCAAATTTAAATATGGAGTTGTATTATGCGGATAGAAGTCATGGACTATCAACTTCCCTATATAAATCTAAATTAAATTTAAAATAACAGTATGTTTATTTTTATTATTCCAAGAACTCCTGTAAAAATGAGAAATTCATTAAGGGACGATTTATGGGAGATTTCTAAAAATTCGCTGTTAAATCAAACTTCTCAAAACTGGAAAGCCATTATTATTGGAGATACAAAATCAGATGAATTAAATAGTGATTATTTTATTACTCTTAATTTTGATGAGTATCCAAAGCGGGAAAAAATTGAAATGGCATTGGATTATTTAAAAAACAATCCAACGCTTAACCCGGATTATTTAATACGTTTTGATGATGATGATATTTTTTCGGAAAATATTCTAAAACATATTGAGCAATTGCCATTAAAATATGATTGTTATTTTGACGAATACCATACTTATATTGATTCTGTATATTTGAAAATATCTCATAAAAAAAATGCATGGATTGCTAATACAGCTATTCATAAATATGAACATGCCATCACGGTTTGTGGTAAATCTAACATGCCACTTTTAATGCAGGATCATAGTGAGTATTGGCACATTTATTATAAAGATAAAAACGCGTGGAAAATGACTAAAGAAAATCCGGTATATTATCGTGTATTAACACCCTTTTCAATAACAAGTACAAACTGTCAATCAAATGGCGTAGTGAATTGGGAAAAACATGGGGACTATTTAAAAGGATATGGTCCTTGGGGGAATCTTTCAAAAAGTTTTCCATTTTGCGAAAATCTAAAAAAAGTAGCAGATACTTATTTTCAATCCAAACCAAAATTAAATAAGAAATATTGGTTTTTTAATAAACTAAAACATATTAAAGAGAATTTGCTGTGAATAGAGAAGTGACAAATTCTAATCATATATTATTAATTTCTTATACATTTCCACCCTATCCTGGTATTGGAGGTAGGAGATGGGCAAAATTTTCTAAACATTTAAGTCGATTAGGGTATACCATACATGTTATTCATGCAAATAATCCCTTTAAGGAGGAATCGTTGTGGCTTGATGATGTTAGGAACGACCCAAATATACATATGTATGAATTAAATTCATCGTATCCAACAGTATTATTAACTCAACCTAAAACTATTTATGATAAAATAAATTATAAACTATCGCTTTTAAAAGTTAAATTTTTAACAAAAGGAACTCCTTATGATAGGGCTGTTTTTTGGAAAAAATCGATGCTTGCACTATGTGAACAGTTGATTAAAACTAATGGTATAAAAAATGTTCTAGTAAGTTGTGCCCCATTTAGTTGCGCTTATTATGCTTTGCAATTAAAAGAAAACTTCAATAATTTAAATTTGATAACTGACTTAAGAGATCCCTGGACTTGGGGTAAAGGTTATGGCTTTTCATTCTTATCTAAAAAAAGATTGTTATTTGAAAAACAAATGGAGAAAGAAGTTATCGAAAAAACAAATTATGTATTAGTTCCTTCAATTGAAATGAAATACCATATTGGATTAGCATATCCAAAATTTTCGGATAAAATAGTTGAGTTTCCACATGCTTTTGATGATGAGGAAATTACCATTAAGGAGAAGGAGAAATCAGATAAAGTTCGATTAATGTTTTATGGTACTATTTATAATAATTTAGATTTAGCATTTGAAAATATTTCTGAAGCTATTGTAAAATCATCTTCAACAATAACTTTAGATATTTACAGCCCAACTAATTCTTATGAAAATTTGTTTGAACAAAAAAAACTTTTGAATAATACGGTGATTTACTATAAGCCTATGTTACCTAAGCTCTTATTTGAAAAGATGAGTAATTATGATTATGTATTAATCGTTCAACCGGATTACGCTAAAGATTTTATTACAACAAAGATCTACGAAATAATTTATTCAATCACACCTATTATTTTGGTCTCAAATGAAGGAAAACTATCCGATTTTATTTCAAGTAATGGATTGGGTTTATGGTTTACACCAAACCAATTGATTGAAGGTTTTAGAACTCTTGGAAATATTAACCCTGAAATTTTTAAAACAAAGCAATTTCCAATTGAAAATTATTCTTTTAAGTTTATTATATCCAATCTAGTCAATTATTTTAAATGAAAAAAAATATACTAATAGTAATAGGTACCCGCCCCAATTTTATAAAGGTAACGCTGTTTCAGAAACTGGCAGCTAAGTATGAAAATATTGATTTAAAAATAGTACATACTGGGCAGCATTACGATGATAAAATGTCGGATGTGTTTTTTAAACAGTTTGACCTTACCCCTGATTATTTTTTAAATATTGATCAGGGATCTGCTAATTCTCAAATAGCAGAAATAATGGTCAAACTAGAAGTATTAATAAAAGAAAAGTTTAATCCGGATTTAGTAATTGTGGTGGGTGATGTGAATTCGACACTGGCAGCTGCTATAACTGCCAATAAAATTGGAATAAGGTTAGCGCATTTAGAAAGTGGTTTACGGAGCTATGACAAAACAATGCCCGAAGAACACAATAGGATATTAACAGATGAATTGGCCGATTTGTTTTTTGTAACTGAACAAAGTGGATTAAAACATTTGCTAAGTGAAGGTAAGAAAAAAGAAAACATACACTTCGTTGGTAATACAATGATCGACACGTTAGTGGCATTCAGAGAAGAGATAGAAAAATCGATTATTCTTGAACAATTACAATTGAAAGAAAGACCATTTGTTTTAATGACCATGCATAGGCCTGCCACTGTTGATACTGAAGCTGGACTTATAAAACTCGTTGAACTAATTGAGCAAATTACATTAAAATATAATATTGTTTTTCCTATACATCCGCGTACACTGAAGAAACTAGAAGAGTTTGAATTGAAGGGAAAAATACAAAATAATGCCAATTTAAAATTAACTGACCCATTGGACTATTTTGCCTTTCAAAAATTAATTAAGTATAGTAAATTTATCTTGACGGATAGTGGAGGAATTCAAGAGGAATCAACATTTGTTGGAATTCCTTGTTTAACACTTCGTCCTAATACCGAGAGACCTGTTACAATTACCGAAGGAACAAATACGTTAGTTCCTTTTGAGTTAGATGTTATTAAGAGTTGTATTTCTCAAATAGAATCCGGTAATTATAAAAAAGGCACAATACCAAAATTTTGGGATGGAAAGTCAACAGAAAGAATTCTTGAATTTATATCCAAATTAAATTGATTTTTTATTTAACATATAATGATTTGCCTTCCGGAATTTTTTCTAGTCAGGTAATAGATACTGTTAAATTTTTAAATGCTGATTTAAAGGGAAGTGTAAAGTTAGTTTCATTTATATCCCTAAGAAATTTCTTTTCTAATCGTCGCAAAATTATAATTGAAATACCAGACGCTTTGGTTCTGCCAATGTTCCCGGGCTTCCACAGATGGCGATTTAATGTTTTTTTATTACTGATTGTTTCTTTAATATATCGTCCAAAATGTATAATCGGGCGTAGTGTTTTGGCAACCCATTTAGGATTACTTTTGCGTAAAATTAATATTGTGAACAAAGTTATCTATGACGGAAGAGGCGCAATTGGAGCTGAATGGATAGAGTATAAAGTAGTAACAAATGAGACTTTGATAGCAACAATTCATAATCTTGAAAAAATTGCCATTTTGAATTCAGATTTCAGAATTTCTGTTTCAAAGGCATTAGTTGATTTTTGGCAAGACAAATTCGATTATAATGAACAGGGTCACGTTGTTATTCCATGCACTTTAAACAAAATATTTGAAAGCATAGTGATCACAGAACAATCCGTTCAAACTGCACGAAAATTATTGGGCATAAATAATCAGGATATTCTTTTTGTTTATTCCGGTTCTATAGCGGGATGGCAGTCTTTTAATTTGCTTTATGATTTTATGAAGCCCATACTCAAGCAAAATTTAAATATTAAGTTACTGTTTTTATCAGCGATGGATTCAAATATCACTAAACTTAAAGAGGAGTTTAAAGAACAGATTATCTGTAAAAAAGTAAATCCTAAAGAAGTTCCGAATTTTTTATTAGCCGGAGATTATGGTTTATTAATCAGAGAAGAAACAACTACCAATTTAGTAGCTTCCCCGGTTAAATTTGCAGAGTATTTAGCCTGTGGATTACAGGTTATAATATCTGATAAATTAGGTGATTACAGTAAGTTTGTTAAAGTTATGAATTGTGGAAATTCATTTGGTCAATTTATTTATTCAAATATAATTGATGTTGAAAAAAAAGTTAAGAATAGTGAATTGGCGCTAAGCACATTCACGAAAAAGAATTTCATGAAAGAGTATTCGCGGGTATTAAACTCTTGTAATCAGTAAAAATAAGATGTACAATTTTGGTAGGTTAACAAGTAAAAGAATTTTTGGCTTAGATTTGGTTCGGAGCATTTCAGTATGTGCCGTTATTTATGCGCATTCGGGTTATGAATATATAGCAGGATTCAGATATGGTGTTATTGCCATTGAATATTTTTTTGTAATGAGTGGCTTTTTGGTTGGTGAAATGTTGATCAGGGAGTTTAAAGATGGATCTAATTTTAAATTGTTATTTAATTTTTGGATTAAGCGGTGGTTTAGAACAATACCGCTCTACTACCTTATTTTAATCATAAAAATTATTTTAACACAACCCTTTATTGGGTTTAAGGTTTGGCCTTATTTTTTATTTCTTCAGAATAATATTGGCGGTATTAGTTTTTTTGCCGTCAGCTGGACCTTAGTTATTGAAGAATGGTTTTACTTAATTATGCCATTTGTAATTTTTTTATTTTTTAAAACAGGTATTCATAAACAAAAGTTTATCATTTTTTCCATTGTTGTAGTAATAGCTGAAATTATTCTAAGGATGGCTTATGTCTTTTATAAGGATGTGCCGTGGGGTGGAATTGTTGGCAGTTTCCCCTTTAGATTTGATTCATTTATGATTGGTGTTTTCGTGGCATTTTTAAAAGTGGATTATAAGGCGATTTTTGATTTTATTTCTAAAAAATACATGTTCCTTATGATTACCGTTCTTTTTTCATTTTACCTTATACTTTTTAGTCATTATTCCGGAGGTGAATTAACATCAAAGGTTTACTGGACAAGAACCATAGGTTTTACTTTAACAAGTGCTTTACTGGCTTTACAATTGCCCTTTTTAACCAACAGCTATTTTTTAAACAATATTAGTGATACAAACTTATTAAAAAAAGTACTTACCTGGCTAAGTCTATTATCTTATCCTATGTACTTAATTCATTTGGATATCATACGTTTTGTAAGACACTCCCATTTATTTAAATCGGATATATTAAATTTAACGGTAAGCTACACTATAATTTTGATTCTATCTTTTTTACTAATTATCTTTTTTCATCAACCTGTTACTGATTCGAGAAAACGATTCCTTATTAAATAAACTAATAAGCAGTTAATCACCGGATTTAATGGAGGTGTATTTAGATTTTAAATTTATGAATGGGCGTTCAATAAAACGATAAGATATCCCGGAAATGAATACAGTTAAAATAATAACTGTTGAATATGTTAAGGTGTTTATTGCCGTTTCTGACTGAAAATTAAAGTAGTTTTTAATAGTATACAGTACGGCAGGTATTACCATAAAATGGTACATATAGATACCATAAGAAATTTTTCCTAAGTAGTTAAATAATTTATTTTCAAAATTGAGGTTTATTGTATTATTGGAAACATTAAGAATAATGATTAAAAATAGAATTGAATAGAGAATATGGATGCCGTCTTGTAAAAAGTTTGGCGTTATATAAATTAGCAATGGAATACAAAAAACAGATAACAGTAGTATATATCTATTATAAAACATTTTCAAAATATTATTTTTCGAAAATAAAAAGAAAGCACCAATCCCACCAATAGCCATACACTCAAATTTTGACATGGCTACAAAAAGTTTAAGAGGGGCAAACCAGCCCGAGTTCCCGTAAAACTTTCCCAAAATCAACACTCCCACTTTAATTAAAAATAAACTTATTATAATTATAAGTAATGTTTTAAGAATGTTTTTGCTTTTAGATATAATCCATGGCCAGGCCAGGTAAAATTGTTCCTCCACGCCAATGGACCATGCTTGTCCAATATTTGGGACTGCCGGGAATAAAGCAAATGCCAGGTTTGGTAGAATCAGGATATATAAAAGGAGATTAATACCAAAATTTTCATTGAAACTATCTTGTAAATAAGAGATATGAAAGATTCCAAATTTTGGTAAAATAAAAAAACCAATAAAAACAATTAAATAATAGAGAGGCCAAATTCTCAATATCCTTCTAATATAAAAGTCTTTGATTTTTATGTTGTGATATTTTTCTTTTTCAACTAACAATAAGTAGGTTATCAAAAAACCGCTTAATACAAAGAAAAAATAAACCCCCATTCCTCCTAAATTGAAGATGATCGGATTTTTCCAGTAACTTTTGAACCCAAATACTCCTTTTAGTAATTCAATATGCGTAATGATAACTGCCAATGCGGCAATAAAACGAAGCCCGTTAATTCCTGAAAAATATATTCGCTTTTCGGAGCCTATCATTGGTTCTTATTAAGATGTTGAGTATTGTTTACAAAAGTATCATTTTTATTAAACTGCATAACACAAGTTTTAAATGATTATTTTTACTTAAATTAAAAAGGGAATTGTTATTAAATGATTGAAAAAGTACCATATATCCAACAAAACAGAAAGAATTTTTGGATAGTTTTATTTATCTATCTATCGGTTTTTATTAATTCTTTTGTTTTTTTTAAAGAACCTTTTGAATTTTATTTCGGTTATCTCATTTACATTGTACTGCTACCAGGTTTTATTTTTAGGTTTGGCTTTAACAAGAATATGTTCTATATATTCCTTATTTTGTTTATTACTGGTATCGTTCATGTTTTGCTGGGAAACAACACATCAGGCCAATTCTTTAAAGTATATTTTGGTCTGTTTTTATCCTACTTTTTTTATTACTACGTTGTTTTAGAATTAGATTATGATATAGAGCAATTATTTAAATGGTATTTAAAGGGCTGCTATATTGCATCTTTGATCGGAATATTCCAATTTGTTTCGTTTATGGTAGGTTTTAAGCCCGGTTATAAGTTTACCTGGATTTTAAACAAGTGGGGACTAATAACAGGAGGTAACTTTGGAATACGTATAAATTCGATTTTTGCTGAACCTACCCATTTAGGAGCCGTTTTATCCGCAGCTTTTTTTGTTTCACTTTATAATTTAATCCGTAAGGATACTTATGGATTATCCCGTTTACAAAGCCTGGTTATTGTAGGAGTGTATGTATTGTCCTTTTCTGGACTTGGGCAGGTAGGAGTCTTTTTATCCTTTATTTTTTTAGCAATTAGTTTTGGATTAGTACGTTATATTATTGTATTAATTCCAATTGTTATCTTTTCATTTAATTTTTTGTATAATAATGTGAGTGAGTTTAGGGAGCGATTGGATAGTACCTTTGGTTTATTTATTAACGATGAAGCATTTGAACTGGGTAAAACCCATGGATCATCCTTTATATTATACAATAATTACAAAGTTGCTTTAGAAAACTTTAAAACTAATTTTTTATTTGGTACAGGTATTGGTTCCCATCCTACAGCTTTTGATAGATACTCCATTGCAAAAGATATTAAACAATGGGGCTTTAACTTAAATGCCGCCGATGCTAATTCCATGTTTCTGCGCTTAATGTCAGAAACAGGATTGTTTGGTTTAGGTATTTTTTTTATTATTATAATGAAATGTTATATAAAACGG
>JANPOX010000360.1:0-2198 GCA_031428235.1 Bacteroidia bacterium
AATAGAAGTTATAACGGTTACTCAGCATATGACATAAATTTGCCAACTGGTTATAAAAACCTTTTTCAATGATGTGTTTTGCTTCAAACAAGGGCAAAAGAGGATTTTGTCTTTTAAAGACACTTGCTATCTGGGCAGCCGACAAAATAATTGACACACCAAAGGAAACATATAGAGCAATAATATAGGTTTCAACCGTTTTAAAATTAAACCCAAAGAATAAAATCACGAGTGTTATCAATAATAAAGCCGGTTGAAAAAAATTCAGAAAATTATAAACCCTGATTTTCTCCTTAGCCAGAATAATAACCATATGAAAAGAATGCACAATAATAATTATTGATAGCGTTACCAAATGTATCCAATGGCTGCCTGTTCCTAATTCAAAAAAAACATACAACAAAAGCATAATGAGACTGCCAATTAAAGCGCAAGCTATAGTCCACACTACCCCGACAATATATATTCTGTTCAAAGAAAATTTTGGAATAAAATACACGAGTGAATACCCTGTATAAATTTCATTAATGATCTGTATAATAGCAATATTGAAAATAATTAAACTCACCTGACCTCTGATGTCGCTACCTAATTGCTTGCAGGAAATCAAAAGGATAGCCAGATTAATAACAGCTACAAAGCCTTTGGCGAATAGAGTAGATATGATATTTTTTAACAGCAATTTTTGTTTAAAATCAGAGATTCTAAAAATATGAAATTTTACCGGACTTGTTATATAACCGTAAAATTAGCTTTATATTGTTGCCACATTAAACCGGAAAATTGAGGCAGATTATCAAGACTATATTATTATTGATTGCACCCTCTTTAATGAAGAAGAGAGTATTTGCACATTATCTATCACTTAACTGGAAAAACCTCTCAAAATCAGATTTAGACGCAGAATTATTACTCCTCGAATTTTTACTAAATAAAGATTCTGTATTTTTTGATGTTGGAACCAATAAAGGAGAATATGCTTATTACGCTGAAAAATTAATTGACCCGGATCGCATTTTTTTGTTCGAACCTGAAAAAAAACTGAATAAACAACTAAAAGCTTTGTTTAAGTACAGTCATGTTTTTGATACTGCTCTTTCAGATACAAAAGGAACGCATTCTTTTAAAATACCAGTTATAAACGGCTTAGTGGATAATTGTTTAAGCACCCTGGAGATTGAGAACAAAGAAGACCATGAAACGGAATCAATTATTTATGAAGTGAAAACGGACACGTTAAATAATTTCATCAGGGATAAAAATGTTATTCCGGATCTTATTAAAATTGATGTGGAAGGCCATGAATTAGCAGTTTTGAAAGGTGGAGAAAATTATATCAGCGCTCATCATCCTACATTGATCATCGAAATCGAACAAAGGCACCATAAAACTCTTGAGGTTGAAACTGTTTTTGAATCTTTTAAGACCGAAGGGTACAACGTCTTTTACTATTCTAAAAAACAAGGGCAACTAATTCCTTACGAAAATAAAACATACTTAACCAATACCAAAGATTTTTTCGGAACATTAAATTATATCAACAACTATATTTTTATTCATTCAACCAATAAAACGATTAAAGATATAGAGGCAATTAATCATGAAATCAATTCAAGAATAAAATCATGGGTTCAGGCGTAGCAAAAAAGGCCTTGATATTTTTCTCAGCCGGAGTGGGAGATGCGATTTTACTGGTGCCATTAGTGAATGAACTTAAAAAGCAAAATTACCAGGTAACAGGGCTGTTTACATCGTCTTTTCATTGCGAATCGATCTTTAAAAACACCAATCTGTTTGATTCGGTAGAGATCAGAAAAAATAAATTTTCGCTGGTTCTTTTTTCAATACTGCATTTTAAAAATTATGATAAAGTTTTTCTCAATCATTTTTCATTCAGTAAATCTCATATCAAACTGGCAACATTTTTAGGTAAAAGTGTTTATACCAATTATGTTTCTAAGGCACCACTCCCAAAATCCGTTAATGTTGTTTTGCCCGAGGCAAACACTCACGATGCTTTACAAAATGTTTATTTACTTAATCAAACAATCCGTTTACACGATTTAAACTTTACTATTAATTACAAACCTCAGCAGAGCAATCAGTTTGGACTCCCATTAAAATACATTGCTATCCAGGTGAGTTCTGCCAATAATAAAGCACCTTACAAAAACTGGCCACTCAATAACTGGTTGCAT
>JANPOX010000361.1:0-2949 GCA_031428235.1 Bacteroidia bacterium
GGACAAGTAAAAATAAAAATTGTCGAAGGAACTCAAAATGGTAAAACTATTCGCCTAAAAGGTAAAGGAATGCCAATCTATGAGAAGTCTGATGTTTTGGGAGATTTATATATTCAATTACAAGTACAAATTCCCGAAAAATTGACTGATAAACAACGAGAGCTGTTTGAAGAATTAAAATCATTAGTGTAAATTTTTTTCCTATGGAAACTGATAATATTATTCGTTATTCCTCAGATGAAAAACTGACTTCATTCATTGAAGAGGCTTTTTATGATTCTAAACGTCAATATTCACTTCGAAATTTACCACTTACCGACGATATTTCGCAAGAACTCATAATAGAAGCCTTACAAAAATCATTTCAGGTATGCCATTTGGCAGGAATTAATAGCAGCCATCATTTCAAAAAAATTTATGTATATGATGCCGACATTAGCACCATGCACATTGATTGGCGTATGACTAAAAAAGGTATTAACTTAATGGTTACTCAAATGTCATCATTAAACGAAAAAACGGCGTGCTGGCTATGGGAAATGGCTAATTTGTAATTTAAAGTTAAACTCCTATCACTACACCAAAAAAAGCTATTTTACATAAAAATATAAGGCCATGAAAACTAAAATAATAGGAATCGTGATTGTAATCATTGGAATCCTAATGATTGCGTACAATAGTTTCAATTTTAAAACTACCGAAAAGGTAGTTGATTTAGGAGCAATAAAAATAACCCAAGAAAAAAACAATCCTATTCAATGGTCTCCAATTTTGGGCGTAGTGTTGCTAATTGGCGGCATTGTGATAATTGTGAGTGCGAGAAAGAGTGAATTATAGAAGTGCTTTGGTTTACTGAAATGTGTGAATGTTATAACTCTTTCCTCAAATTATATAACACTTACAGGTGCTAAGTAAACTACCTTTGACGCATACCTTTTAACTCATTATCACCATGACACTATTTAATATTTTGATTGTATTAATTATTGCAGGAATTCTTTTATGGCTTGTCAATAACTACATCCCGATGGACAGAAAAATTAAAAAAATCCTCAATATTGTCGTCGTAGTTGTTATCATCGTTTGGCTACTAAAAGTATTCGGAATTTTTAATTCTTTGATGGATATTCGTGTATAGAGTTCTTATTCAAGACAATTCATCAATAAAAACCTTAAAAACTAAATCTCACACAGCTTTTTATCACCATAAAACAACTCTAAAACAAAAACTCATGAATATCAAAAGAATCTTTGGGGCATTACTTACCGTACTCGGAATCGGAGGGCTTATTTATGCTGCTACATTATTTGTAGGTACATCAGGCGGAGCACATAATGTTAAATCACTTATTACTTATGGTGTGATTGGACTTATATATTTCGTTTCTGGCATTGGCTTAGTACGCACAACAAAAGACGAATCGTAATTTAGAGTAAAGTATATGAAAAAATTTACTTTTTTTATCACTTTAATAGGGTTCGGACTATTCGTCCGTTGTAAACCAGCTTATGTTACTGTAAAACCAGATTACGTAGAAACTCCCAGACCTGCACGTCCGAGTAACAATCATATTTGGATAAATGGTGATTGGGTTTGGAATAGCCAAACAAAAACATATATAAGGGAAGATAGCTATTGGGTAGTTCCGAATCGGAATCGTTCTTATACTCAAGGACAATGGAAGACAACTCAACGAGGTTATTATTGGGAACCGAGCCGTTGGAAGTAATTTTATAGAACCAAATATGGATGAATTAAAAATCTTTAGTCAGATGAAAGACACCTTGCGATTTCCCATATATGCAAAAATATCATTAATCATTATTGGTTTATTTGCCTTTACTGAAATACTATTTATTACGCAGAGTATTATTATCCCCATTATTTATTCAGTTATTATAGCAATTTTATTAAATCCTGTAATAAACTTTTTTGTTAATAAAAAAATCAATCGTGTATTAGTCATTTCAGTTACGATTGTATTTGCTTTTGCTATTACTTTTCTAATCATCACAGTGCTTGCTATTCAAATAGGCAAATTCAGTGATTCTTTCCCTAAGTTTTTAGTAAAATTTAATCAATTGATAGGTGTATGTATAACATGGGTTTCTGAAAATTTTGACATTAGTAAAGATAAAATCAACTTATTTATTACTCAAAAACGCACTGAAATTGTGAAGGAAAATAGTAACGTAATAGCAAAAATACTTCTTAATACCGGAAATAGCCTTGTTGTGCTTTTACTTATTCCTGTTTATATCTTTTTGATATTGTTATATAAATCTCATCTCTTAAATTTCATCCATCAGGTTTTTAGTAAGACTGAGTTTAGCGAAGTAGACGATGTGCTTATTTCAACAAAACAAATTATTCAAAGCTATCTTATTGGGCTTTTGTTGGAAGCTTGTATTGTAGCAACTTTAAACTCAACGGCATTATTAATAATTGGCATTCAATATGCCATTTTGCTCGGCGTCATGGGTGCAATACTAAATTTGATTCCATATATAGGCGGACTTGTGGCAATTTCGCTGCCCTTACTTATTGCACTTGCAACAAAACCTCTTTCTTATGCCTTGTATGTGTTAGCAGCATATATATTGATTCAGCTTGTTGATAATAATTTTATTATACCAAAAATTGTAGCATCAAAAGTGAAAATAAATGCACTCGTTTCTATCATCATCGTCTTGGTAGGAGGTGCATTATGGGGAGTTGCAGGAATGTTTCTGGCTCTTCCCTTAACGGCTATCATTAAAATTATTTGCGACCATATTGAACCATTAAAGCCTTGGGGAGTTCTTTTGGGAAATCCTGACGAAAATTCTAAACCTTCGTTTATCAAACAAAAAGTATCAAACTAATTATCTATAAATCATGCAACCATCCATAGGCATCACGCAAGAACGTTTACATAGTAGCGTTAGCATACTGGCTGTCATTTTATC
>JANPOX010000362.1:0-2856 GCA_031428235.1 Bacteroidia bacterium
TCGGGTATTATCATCAATGCTAAAATCTACCTTTACAGCTGTATCAGAAACAATTTCTATATTTTCAACAACTCCAACAGTTATTCCTGAAAAACGAACATTGTTCCCAACTTGCAGTCCGCTCACATCCTTGAATATACCACTAATTTGGAATGTTTCATTGAACAATTGCTGTTTGTCTCCTATAAAATAGACACCAATAATGAATAAAGCTAATCCGATTGAAACGAATACGCCTAACCTAATTTTATTTCCGTTATTTTTTTTCATTTTTATTTAATTTTATTTGAAATAGGAATTGACATCTGGATCAGACGAGTTTTGTAATTCTTCAAAGGTGCCTTCCGCTGCGCAAATACCATTTTTTAATACAATGATTCTATCCGCCACAATTTTTGCACAAGCTATATCATGCGTGATTATGATTGAAGCAGTATTAAATTTTTCTTTCACCTCTAAAATGAGATGACTTATTTCCTTTGCAGTAATTGGATCGAGTCCGGTTGTTGGCTCATCATAAAGCATGATCTCGGGTTTAAGTATCAATGTTCTTGCAAGGCCTATTCTTTTGCGCATCCCGCCTGAAAGTTCCGATGGCATTTTATCGATGGCTTCTAAAAGCCCTACGTTTTCCAACGCTTCTTTTATTAATTCTTCTATTTCGTTTTCTTGTATACTTGGATTGTTTCTTAATGGAAAGGCCAGGTTTTCTCTTACTGTCATGGAATCGTAAAGTGCGGCACTTTGAAAAAGAAAACCTATTTTTTTGCGAAGTTTATTTAGTTCCTTTTCATTTAATTCCAGAATATTTTTCCCTAAAGCTTTCATTTCACCTTCTTCAGGTTCTATTAATCCAACAACACATTTTATCAATACCGATTTCCCGGTGCCTGACTTTCCCAATACCACCAGGTTTTCGCCCTTATTAAGTGTTAGGTTGATGTCAGTAAGAACATGATTATCTTTGAAACTTTTTTTAAGGTTCTTAATTTCAAGGGCAGGCCCCTGATCATTAGAAGTAGGATCACTTTCGATAGAAGATTCAGAATTTATTGGAATGGTTTTCATACGTATTTATCCTTGAAATAGACTAGTAAATTGTACAGCAATCATATCGATGATAAATATGAGTAAAGAACTTAATACAACTGCTGAATTTGCAGACATCCCAACTCCTTCCGTGCCTTTATCAGAGTTGTACCCTTTGAAACAACTGATAAGGCCAATAGCAAAACCAAAGAAAAAAGTTTTGATAAATGCAGGAAACACATCTGCAAAATCCAAAGACTCTATAACTTGTGCGAAAAATAAATAAAATGTCACATCACCTTTGATGTTTACCGCCGCAAATGATCCGACCAATGCAATAACGTCTGAAAACACAACCAAAATTGGCAACATTAGTGTAGTTGCTATTACTCTTGTAACGATAATATATTTAAAGGGATTAATGCCTGATACTTCCATAGCATCAATTTGTTCGGTAACTCTCATGGATGCTAGTTCTGCTCCAATGCCTGAGCCAACTTTTCCTGCGCAGATGAGCGCACTGATCACAGGACCAATTTCCCTAATAATAGATACTGCCACCATAGCCGGTAACCACGATTCGGCGCCAAATTCTGCAAGTGTTGGCCTGGATTGTATAGTTAATACAAGACCCATAATAAAACCGGTAATTCCTACTAAAGGAAGCGACCGATATCCAACATTATAGCATTGTTTAAGAAGTTCGTTTATTTCATAAGGCGAACTAAAAATATTTTTAAAAACATTTCCAGTAAATCGGGTAATTAATGTTACTTCTATGAAAAATTTGGTAAGATTTGGGAACACAGGTTCATCCTGCGAATTTTCTTCCAGAGGGTTTTCTTTCGAGGATGGATTTTGTTTATCCATGATTAGATCATATATCTTCTTAATGTCCAGGCAATTGTTTCATGCTGCGCCATAAGGCCAGTCATAAAATCAGCTGTTCCCGCATCATTAATTTTATCGGCACATTTTTCTACAAATTTTCTGAGCTCAATAATAACAGTTTCATGGTCCTCCAATAGTTCTTTTATCATGCTTTTGGAAGTAGGATACTTATCGGGATGTTCTTTGATTGATGTCAGTTTACTGAACTCACTCATAGTACCGATTGTTTTACCGCCAAGTTTACTGATGCGTTCTGCAACTTCATCAATTGATGACTCTAATTGGTTGTATTGATTTTCAAATAATTTATGAAGTTCCATAAAACTTTCTCCGCAAACATTCCAGTGAAATTTTCGGGTTTTAGTATAAAGTGTTACTTGGTCCGCTAATACGATAGATAAAAGATCAATACTGGCATGTAATTTTTTTTCGGTGATTCCAATGTTCGGCTTCATAAATTTTATTTTTGGACAACAGTTTTTAAGTATTCTGTTTCTCGGGTTAAATCTTGGAGTATTGATCGTTCGTTGATTGGTATTATACGCCAGGAATTATTCTCTGTCTTTTGAAAAATCTCTATTGTTAGTCCGAAATTATCCCTGAACATTTGTTTTATCTCTCCTGTCGTCATTTGTGAATGAATTGATACAATTCCTTCGTTATGAAGTGATCTGCATTCTGCTAATGTTTTGCTATTGCTTTTTACAAGCTTTTCAGTTGGCGGACCTCCTTGTTTGTTTGGCTTTTCATGAAACTCAATTTTTAATCCAGGAAACGAAGCGTGGAATTCTTTTTGAATTGCAAATATCTTTCGTTGGTTATTTATTTCGATTTTCATTTAGAAGAACTTTATTAGTTAACGATCATTCAGCCTCCTTGGAATCTCTTCCTCTGATAATGCGCATTATAATTGTTATAACAGAAATGGCCAAAAAA
>JANPOX010000363.1:0-8088 GCA_031428235.1 Bacteroidia bacterium
GAAATCAATCTCAACTGACTTTCAAGGGAAGAAAGTTTTCCCTTCTCAGTATTGTAATCAGCTTCGATTTTCTGAAATATTTTTCCTGCGGTGGCATTTTGCTCAAATAACTCTTTTTGCCTTTGATATTCCTTTTCTAAAAAAGAAAGATTACTTTTTGTAGCAAGATATTCCTGCTGCAATTTGATAAAATCAGGGTGTTCAAGAATAGCAAGAGTTTGTCCCTTTTTCACATAGTCTCCTTCCAATACAAAAATTTGCTTTATTACAGCCCCTATAAATGTGGAAACATTAGCTTTATTCTGTGGAGGAACTGCAAGGTATCCGCTTGCTTTCACCACACTTTTTAATTTTTTTTGCTCTATATTCCCCAATTCAATTCCCGTTACCTTGAATTGCTCGTCTGTGAATTCAATGATGTTTTTATTGGGCTCCTGTTTTTGTACCATTTCTGAATGCTCATTTTTGCTGTTACAAGCGGTTATTAGCACCGAGGCGAACAAAATGTATTTTATATATTTCATTTTTTATTATGGTTTTTCAATGTAAAAACTATGGCTACTATTCCTAATGTACCGCAAGCAACAAAACCGGTAGTGAGATCAAATAATTGTGATATTCCACCCATTAACAATGGGCCAATCATATCACCAAATTCTTTAAATGAGCCTGCTGCACCCATCGTTGCACCTAATTTTCCTTCCTTTGAAAGGTGACTTACAAGTGTATCAGAATTTGTCCAGACCGTACCAATCCCAATTCCTGCAAGAACACAAACAACAGGTAGAAAAAAACCGCTTGTAAATGGAATAACAGCCGTGCTTATTCCCGAAAGAATTAATCCACACCGGATAATGAGAACCTGATCCATTTTGTCGGCAAGCCATCCCGCCACCGGCTGAATACCCAAATAGGCTATGGCGATAACAGATAAAAGAATTCCGCTTTTAAGAGGAGAAAAATTGAGGTTATGAATATGCACTGGCAGAAACCCAAATAAAATACCAACAAAAAACATATTGATAACAATAACAATATACCAAGGCCATAAACGGGAATCTTTGAATACAGCAATAAAAGAAGCGAATGAGAGATCATCGTCATCATCTAATGCGTTTTCCGTTTTACTTTGCGATTGAGGAAGCAATAGCGATAAAAGAAGTGCTAGACATCCGATTAATGCAGAGGCAAAAAAGATTCCATTAAAATTGTTTTTAAGAATAATGGCTCCTCCGATTAGAGGACTTATAACATATCCCATTCCTTTAATTGCGTTATATATTCCGTAAGCTCTACCCTTGTTTTCCTTATAATAAGCACCAACCATTGCAAGGGAAACGGCCGACAATGCCGCTGCTCCAATGCCCTGAAAAAATCGAATAAGGATCAAGAGTTTTGGAGATACGACGGGATAAAGTAAGGAGGAAAGAATAAAAATGAGAATGCCAACCTGCATAGTTTTTTTCATTCCTTTTTTATCAGCTAATGTTCCAAAGAGAGGTTTAGAAATAATCTCCGCAATATCAAAAACAGCGATAAGCAAACCAACCATCATAAGTCCTGCGCCAACCTGTTCAATATAAAATGGCAGGGTTACGGCAACTATATGTGCGCCAAAAGAAGTGACGAAGCCTACAAAGCCAAGTATAAAAACAAACCCAATTGATACTTTTTTCATTCTTCTATTTTACGCCTGTCAGAAAGTTGATATTGATAACATTTTGATTGTATTGATTGAGATAATCGAAATATTGCGACTTAATACTGATTGCCTGAGTTAAGTTCTGTGTAAATTCCACATAGCCAATTTCGCCCTTGCTATATGCCAGTTGCGAGGCTTTCAGAATTTCATCGGATTGGTTTAAGCCTGCGGATTCATAATAGAAAATTAATTCCTGATTTTTTTGATATTCCTGCATTAACTGGTTGAATGAGGCCTTTAAAGTATTCAGATGATTTTCATAATCACTTTGGGCAATTTGAATTCCTATTTTTGACGCTTTTACTCTTGCCTGCTGCGACCAAAAGAATATTGGAATATTCACTCCTAATAAATAACCCTGAAACCCTCTCGTTAAATCGAGTGATTGATTAAAATAGCCAACCGAAAAATCAGGGAAAAATCTATTTTTCTCTAAAGATAAATGCGAATTTGCTAATGTTATTTTCTGATTGTAAAAAGCGAGCAATGGGTTTTGTTTCGTTGCGGACGTATCTATATTTATGCTTATGACTAGTTTGTTAAACTGTTTGGCAGCAATGATGATAGGAGGTTGGGTATCATTGCTATTCATAAACTTTCGTAATTCTTGCTGGTAAAATTTTATGTCGGCTTGAGCTTGTTTTTTAAATACCTGCAACTCCTGATATTTGGATTGTGCAGCCAATTTTTCAAGATAAGAGGATTCGCCTGTTTTGTATTTCAGTTCGGCAACACTTACAAAGTTTTTATAAATACTATCCTGATAAGAAAGCAGCTTTAGTTTTTCTGTTCCATAAACCAGCTGGTAGTAGGCGGCCTTCACATTTCGTATTAATTCGGCTTGCGTAACAGCAAGGTTTTTTTCTGCAAGAACGGTTTGCTGTTTATTTACTTTTCCCTGTTGTACGTAAACAGTAGGAAATAAAATATCTTGATTAACACTATAATAATTATCAATTAAGGGGCCATTGTACTGGCCACGCTGATATGAAATATTTGTTTTCGGAAGATCAAAACTCGTTTTTTTCAATACCCTTTGTTGTTCTACTTCTAATGAAGCACTTTTAATTTGTGGATTGTTTTTTAAAGTCAGGTTAATTGCATCTTCCAATGTCATTGGTTTGTCTGAGACTTGTCCAAATGAAGTATTTGAAAACAGAATTGAAGAAATGATAAGTAGAACTACCAGTGATGAAGAGTTAATTTTAGTTTTCTTTTCTCCTGAAAATAAGATATATAAAATAGGCAGTACAACGAGCGTTAAAAGCGTAGCTGTGAGCAAACCACCAATGACGACCGTTGCCAAAGGCTTTTGTACTTCCGCACCTGCTTGTGAAGATAGCGCCATTGGCAAGAATCCGAGTGAGGCAACGGATGCAGTCATAATAACTGGCCGCAGTCTTATTTTAGTTCCTGTACGTACACGTTCATAAATATCTTCGATACCTTCTGCTTTTAGGCGGTTGAATTCAGCTATCAGTACAATGCCATTGAGGACGGCTACACCAAAAAGAGCAATGAATCCAACACCTGCCGAAATGCTAAAGGGCATACCTCTTAAGTAAAGGGCAAATACTCCGCCTATTGCGGAAAGGGGGATTGCTGTATAGATAAGCAGAGTTTGCTTGAAGGATTGAAAAGTAAAATAAAGTAGTATGAAAATAAGCGCAAGCGCAAGGGGAACAGTAATTGACAAACGTTCTTTAGCCGCCCTAAGATTCTCGAACTGCCCACCGTATGTAATAAAATAGCCCGGAGGAAGTTCTAATTTACTATTCAGTTTGCCCTGAATTTCTTTAACTATGGATTCAACATCTCTGCCTCTTACATTAAAGCCTACGTAAATTCTACGTTTGGCATCTTCACGCGAAATCTGTAAGGGACCTTCTTTAAACTCAACATCTGCAACTTGTTCTATTGGCACTTGATTTCCTGATGGAAGCGTAACATATAAATCTTTTACATCATCAATATTTTCACGAAATTCCTTATTTAGCCTAACTACAAGGTCAAATCTTTTTTCCCCTTCAAAAACAACACCAGCTGTTTTTCCGGCAAATGCAGTTGCAAGAAGATTGTTCACATCCGAAACAGTAAGGCCGTATTGTGCCATTTTATCACGATTATAGATGACCTGTATTTGCGGTAAGCCTGTTACTTTTTCCACATAAATATCTTCTACTCCCTGAATGTTACTTATTAGTTTTGAAATCTTATCTGCATTTTCAGCAAGTATGTCCAGATCTTCCCCAAAAATTTTCACAGCTACATCTTGTCTCACTCCTGTCATCAACTCATTGAACCGCATTTGTATCGGCTGTTGAAATCCAAATTCAACTCCGGGCAATACGGATATTGCTTCACCCATTTTATCGGCCAATTCCTCCCGACTACTTGCACTTGTCCATTCACTTTTATCCTTGAGCATTATCATTAAATCACCATTATTAACCGGCATTGGGTCTGTTGGAATTTCAGAAGTACCTATCTTGCCCACAACTTCTATCACTTCCGGGAATTGTGTTTTTAGAATCTTAGCAGCTTTTTGAAATGTTTCTATGGATTGCGATAGGGACGCTCCCTGCATCAAAGTTGTTTCCACTGCAAAATCTCCTTCTTCAAGTGTAGGAACGAACTCTCCTCCCATCCTTGTAAACACAAACACACTGAATGCAAATAATAACAAGGATACAAGCAATACAGGATTTTTGTGTTTTAATGAAAACTCAATTATGGGCTGATATATCCTCTGAATCAAATCCATTATTCTATCAGAGATGTTTCGCTTGTGTTCAGTTTTTTTACTAAGGAACAGTGCGGACACCATAGGGACATAAGTAAGCGAAAGTAAAAGCGCACCAAATATGGCGAAACCCACTGTTTGAGCCATTGGCCGAAACATTTTACCTTCTATACCGATGAGGGTGAGAATAGGAATATAAACTATAAGAATAATGATTTCACCAAAAGCTGCGGATTTTCGGATACGTGAAGCTGACAGGTAAACTTCGTGGTTCATTTGCTCGCTGTTTAGTTTTAATATTCCTTTATAGTTTTCTTTATTATGGGAGATATGATAAAGCGAGGCTTCAACAATAATTATCGCTCCATCCACAATTAAACCAAAATCAATTGCACCCAGGCTCATCAAATTGCCAGATACACCAAATAAATTCATCATGGCAATTGCAAAGAGCATGGAAAGAGGGATAACCGAAGCAACAACCAAACCAGCGCGCAGGTTACCAAGTAAGAGAACCAAAACAAAAATTACAATTAACCCTCCCTCAATAAGATTATAAGAGACAGTTCTGATGGATTTATCTACCAACTTGGTTCTGTCTATAAAAGGCTCAATAACTATTCCTTCAGGAAGAGATTTTTCAATTTGTTTAATGCGCTCTTTAACATTCTCAATTACTTGTGAAGCATTGGCTCCTTTCAGCATCAGAACTAGACCCCCCACTACTTCGCCTTCATCATTATAGGTCATTGCTCCGTACCGAATTGCGCTACCGTATTGTACTTTAGCAATGTCTCGGATAAGAAGCGGAGTGCCTGCCGCATTGGTTCGGATAACTGTTTTTTCAATGTCTTCAATGCTGTTGACAAGACCTACGCCTCTGATGAAATAGACGTTAGGTTTCTTTTCTATATATGCGCCACCTGTATTCTGATTATTCTTTTCCAATGCATCAAAAATTTCTACAAGCGAAATATTCATGCTTTTCAGCTGTTCGGGATTTACCGCTACTTCATATTGCTTCAGATAACCACCAAAACTGCTTATATCTGCCACACCTATCGTTCCAAGCATTTGCCGTCTCACTATCCAGTCCTGAATGGTACGGAGATCCATAGCAGAATACTTTTTTTCAAAGCCCGGTTTGGAATGCAGAATGTATTGATAGATTTCTCCCAAGCCTGTGGTAACAAGGCCAAGTTCAGGTTTGCCGAATCCGGCTGGAATTTTTGATTCGACTTCTTTGAGCCGTTCACTGACCATTTGTCGGGCTTTGTAAATATCTACTTCATCTTTAAATACTACTGTGATTATTGATAATCCTATCCTGGAAATAGAACGCAGCTCAATCACATCAGGAATGGTTTGCAGATTCATTTCAAGAGGAGTACAAACAAATTGTTCATTCTCCTGGGCTGATAGCGTGGGCGCAAGAGTGACGACCTGTACCTGATTGTTGGTAATATCCGGTACGGCATCAATAGACAGATGTTTAAGGGAATATATTCCCCATACTATCAAGGCAAGGGTAAAAAGCCCTATAATTATTTTATTCCGTATTGAAAATGAAATAAGTTTATCAATCATTGAACATAATTTTAATATCCGGTATAACCGAGAAAATAAATGATGGAATCCCCTGCCATGTAACTGGAGGTTAAAAGAAAAGAGAAGCTAAATTAGATTCGGAAAACGCAGTTCCACAGGTATAATGCACAAGGGGGTCGCGTACTTTGCCTTACATCCTCATGCAACCGGATGGGTGATGGAGAAACGAAAGAGAACACAAAATGAAAACCACAATTAATAAAAGAGTTTGCTTTGATGACCTTAGCTGCATTATCATGGCCTTTTACGCTTATTGTGTAAGTGTCGCATTCATCGCCCCATGTTTGCTTGCAATCAAATACTTCTATTTCAAGCGCAGCAATGAGGTAAAAAATACCTACTATAAACAGTAATATTTTTGAAAGGCTGTTTTTCATCTGTCTACCAAAAGTAATATATTATCTCTTACTTTTTCACTTTGTTCCAATTTTACCCGTTTGCAAAACATATTATTGTTCGGCTTATATATCTCCTTAAAATGATCGGGTGTAGGTAATTCCAAATACATAATCATAAGTAGGATCAACTACATTGAATTCTCTTTGCAATAAGTAATAAATTCCGGCTTCACTTCTTTTATTTATTTCATAGTCTATCCCGACATAATAACGAACTCTATCAAATTCCCGCCTACTGTTATTCGTGAGTTGATAAAAAACCTCACCGGATATATACGGTGTATAACGCTTGCCCAAATCCCATTTTACGGTTACCTTATTACGGAGATTATTTGTCGGTACTGTTTTATTGGATTTTTCTATAAAATCAAGTAACTGTGATTGAAAGCGTATGCGATACATTAAAACTAATGGTTTGAATTTTTGTTTGAAGGTAATTTCTCCGTAATATCGGGAATGAGAATTATATGTATCATCCAATCTTCTTTTGTTTAAATAACGGTACGCTCCTGCAATTTTTATGGCTTTATTGATTTTATACTCAGCTCCGAGTTCATAAAAAAACAATCCTAATTCCGTTATATTTTCATTGAACCTATATTCTTGATTAAAAAAGACGGTGAGAGGTTTCGTAATTTTTCTTTCAAGTTTTATTGTTGACCATGCATCACGTGTTTGAGCAAAAGCACTTGATAATGTTATATAACTCGATACTGCAAGAAGGTATGATGTAAGTTTTTTCATTCTTCGTAGTATTAATATTTAATGAAAAATTTTAAAATCGGGCAATTCAATGGTTTGTTTTCTCCCTGTAATATCTACTTCCTTGACAAGTGTACTATCATCTGTTTTTGTTTTAAATGATCGTGAATAAAGAAATATCTTATAATGACCTTTGCGTAAATATCGAAAATTATAAGAACCGTCATAACTGGTTTTCTGATTATCACCAATAGCAGTTTCATTTCCGTAAACAATATTTACAGTTACATTGCCGATATAGCCCGAATCAAGTTTATAAAGCATTTTTTTATCGTATGTTGCGCCGTAAATTTTTCCTTTTATATTTGCTTCTCCTCCAACGCCAGCATCCTTTTTACAAGAGCTTAAGATTGAAATTGTAAGCACCCATAAAGTGCAGCTTCTTATTAAGAGCCTATTCATTATTGATTTCATATTGAAGTAATTAAGTTATTTTTATAAATTTAAATTGATCAGAGTTATTCTATATTGTTTTTTCAAAGGATCAAAGTAATCCTCTACACATAGGTGCAACAAGCAATTTTAACATGCTTTCCAATGTATATTGTTGTTCGTTGGATTTACTGCTGATTAACTGAAAGGATTATCCTTGATGGGAGGAAGAAATCAGATGCGAAAAACCGAGTATAGCTTGAATAATTTAGGTGGCGGTGAAGGAAAATCAGAGAAATAATCATAAGAGTTTCCCGAGGATAGGCTAACTGGTTTAGAATAAAAGAAATGTTGCAGATAAAAAAAAGTGTTATGGTCATTATAAGAATACAAGGAACCAGCTGAATTAATCTTTGAACTTAATTCCTGATCGTATGTGCTATGAACGTAGGTGTCATATTCATCATCGTAGGTTTGTTTATAGCCTAAAATATCTATCTCAA
>JANPOX010000364.1:0-2081 GCA_031428235.1 Bacteroidia bacterium
AGTTTCACTTTTATTGACCTTGCAGCAGTTGTGTCTTACAGGCTGGGTGAAGGAGATGACAAAGCCCTTCCTAAAGAAGTAAAATGGTCTCAGATATTTAGCCCAGGTGCACATTTTAGATTTGGTATAAAAAATACTCCACTAAGTTTTTCCTTAGGCACACAATTTACACCACAATTAAGATCGTTTAAGGATAAAGACGATACATTTCAAACACAAGCCTTTAGATTTTATACCGGTTTTTTCTTTGACCTACCTCTATTTAATTTTTACCATAGGTGATTAATTTACACAACTCGCATACCTCAAACCTGCTTCTCCAGCAGGTTTTTTTATAGCCTAAAATATCACATATCTATGGGATTGTCCAAGAAAACTAGCAATAATAAGTTTGCATATCCCCAAAAATTATTGCTGAATAAATGAGAAAACTTGTACCTATTGCATTTTTTTGTTTTCTTTTTACAAATTGTAAAAAAGAATCCGACGCATTTAACCAAATAAATCAATTTGGTGCAAATTCAGCGGTTAAGTGGGCAGACATGACTTTAGATGTCTTAAAGAATTCATCTTTTAATACTCCCACATATTCATCAAGAAGTTTAGCCTATATGGGTGTTTGCATGTACGCAAGTGTTGAACTATTTGATTTAGAACATCATAGCTTAAATAATCAATTAAATGGATTGAATGGCTTACCGGAATTTGCCTCAGAAAAAGAATATAACCCAATTATTGTTTTAAACCAAGGTCAAAAAACTTTACTTAAACTACTATATCCATCCGGTTTAAATCTTTCATCGGCAAATTCAAATAAAATTGACGATTTAGCTAAGTCAATTGAACAAGCCGAGCTTAATAATACTGACATTTTAAAATTAGTAAGGTCTAAACAATTAGGCGATCGAATTGCTAATCTTATTTTTGAATGGAGTAAAACTGATGGCGGATTTGAAGGGTTTAAAAGAAATTTTGACCCTTCTTTCTCATTTCCAGTAAGTTCAGGTTTTTGGGTACCCCCAATAAGAGGGCAGTCGCCGAGCAGGTTACCTTTACACCCTTATTGGGGTGGTAATAGATTATTTGTTAGAGCTAACAATTCGCCTGCTTTAATACAATCTCATCCCTATAGCACGGACACCTCATCTACATATTTTAAAAACTATAAAGAGGTTTGTTTCAGGGGTATACTTCTTACAAATAATGAAAAAGAGATAGCAGGTTGGTGGGGAGATGATCCAAGTGAAACTTTCTCACCTCCGGGACACTCCTACAATCTAATGACAATTAGCGTTAAAAAAAGCAACTGTTCGTTAATGACGGCTGCAGAAGGATACGCAAAAGTAGGAATGGCCGTTGGGGATGCATTCATTAAATGTTGGAAGAGTAAGTATTATAATTTCAACGAAAGACCTTCAACTTTTATAAAACAAAATATAAATCCAAATTGGGAACCTTTTTGGCCCGAACCACCATTCCCAGCTTTCCCATCAGGCCATGCTACCCAAGCGGCGGCGGCTGCCACCGTTATGACAAGTGTTTTTGGAAACAACTTCTCTTTTACAGATAATAGCCATACAAATAGAATAGTTCAAGGGATTACGTATAAATCCCGGAATTTTTCAAATTTTTGGGCATTTGCCGATGAATGTGCACATAGTCGATTACTTGGTGGAATTCACACCAGACAGGACAATGAGGCCGGATTGACAATAGGTAAACTTATAGGAAATAATATCAACAATTTAAAATGGAAACAATAATCACTAAACCAAAATGACAAAAATGAAAAAAATCAAAGTTTTAAGTGTCACATTCGCTTTATGTGCATTTAGTTTAATTTCTTGTAAAAAAGAAGAACAGAAAATTGATCCGAGCGACGCTAATGCTTTACAAAGCGTTCTGGTAATTCCAGGTGGGGAAAGAAGAACAGGTAATCCGCCGCCACCTACCGGCACAACTTCCTCACCGAGGATTTCAAACGGTCAAAGCACCACTGTCTTAACAGCAGGTGGGCAAGTTGAAGCGCCATTCAGTTTTAACTCAAACGCAGGTTACAACAGATGTATTGCACAGGTAAG
>JANPOX010000365.1:0-2075 GCA_031428235.1 Bacteroidia bacterium
GTTTAGTAGGAAAATTAATTTGTTCAATGTCTGTTTCAATGGTAATTTTTTCATTCTTTGATTTTAAAATATCACGATGGAAATCCAACACTTTCTCAATGTATTCGTTCATATTTATCTCCAATGGTGAATTTGTATCGTATAATAATTCATGCAGGGCTGATAATGATTGTATTCTATTTTGACTTTGGGTGAGGTATTCGGTGAGCTTTTCATTATCAGCACTGTTTGCCTGTAGAGTCAACAAACTTGAAATTATCTGAAGGTTATTATTGATGCGATGATGCACTTCCTGCAACAATACTTCTTTACGCTGGTCTTCAGCGGCTAAAACATTAGCTAATCGTTTTTTACTGTCGTAGCCTCTTTTTACGAAAAACAAAAGTATAAGAGTGAGTGAAATGATGACAATAAAAAACATACGCCATTGTTGGTGTAATTTATTGTCTGCTTCTAATTGGTATACAACTTTATCGTGTTCAAACTTTATTGCTGATTGCTTTTTTTCAAATTCATAATTCATTTCTGCTTTTACACTTTGCTTAGTGTTTTCTTCATTATATACAGAATCTCTTAAGGCAATATAATTTTTGAAATGATTCAGTGATTTTTCAAATGCATGTCCTTCATAATAAAAATCACTTACTGCCAGTTCAAGAGAACTTTTTAAATCCAGATCATGGATTCCTTTCGTATAACCTAATGCTTTATTAAAATAAATTTCAGCTATTGCATTATTTTTTAATTGTGTATTTGCGAAAGCAATGTTTAACAAACAACTGGCGATCTGCTTTTTATCTTTTAGATCTTCTAATATTTTAAGCGCCATTATATATTTATCCAACGCCAATTTCGCATTTCCTTTATCAATATAAACGTTCCCACTATTTATTAAAACATTTGACATTCCTCTTTTATCATTAATGTTTTTGTAATTTTCATAGGCAATATTATAATACCTTAGAGCAGTATCCGTTTTTGCCTGATCACAATAAACGTCAGCTTTGTTTGCAAAAACATTTGCGATTGATTTTTTATCATTCAACTTTTCAGCCAATTCTTGTGTTCTATCATAATATTCAAGAGCTTTATTATAATCATTTTGATTATAATAAATAACTCCAATATTCCCCAGTTTTAATAAGGCTCCTTCTTGATTACCGATTCCTTCATCAATAGCCAGGCCTTTATAATAATAATTGAGAGCGGCCGGATAATTAGCTTGGTGCCTGCTAATGTTTCCTAGATTATTATAAGCCGCGGAAACTCCTAATTGATATTTAAATTTTAGGGAAAGTGATAATGCTTTGTTTGCGAAGAGAATTGCTGAATCAGATTGACCATTCTTTTCAAAGCGCGCACTTTGCGTATTTAAGTTTATAACAGTACTATTAGCGTTTTGAGACTTCGCCGAAATAAACAATAGAAATAAGACGATGGAACTAATAAATCTCATTTAGTAAATAAACGAAATAAAAATTGAATCTAATAAACTGAATTAAGTTTTATAAACTCTTATAAACTAAATAAACTGAAATAAAATTTCCAGCAATCATTAACGGAATTCCAATTGTAAATTTAGCTTTAGAAGCTTTATGATAGATAGGATATTTCATTCCGGAATAGATTCCAACTGCCCCGATAACTAGTGCTACTATAAATAATGTGTTTTCAGAAATACGATTTCCATTTTTCTTCGACTGGTATTTATCAACGCACATAAGGACATAGCCTAGAACATTAATAAAAAAAAGATAAGTAATAACTATTTGTTGGAAGCTTATTGTTTTCAATTTTATTGGAATATAAAAAAACCTTTCAATGTGTGAAAGGTTTTTGTGACTCTTCGACTCCACTCAGAGTGACAAGGGAAATTACTTTTTCAATGAATCTCTGATTTCCACTAATAACTTTTCCATTACAGTTAGTTCGGCAATTACTACAGGAGCAGGATCTGCATTTTTCTTCGTAGAATTAATTCCCTTTATAATTAAAAATAATACAAACGCAATCACTACAAACGAAATAACGGCAGCAATAAATTTTCCAACTAGCATTCCGCCTGGCGCCCATTG
>JANPOX010000366.1:0-1949 GCA_031428235.1 Bacteroidia bacterium
CTGCGCCCGGTGTGGAATAGAATCCTGTTGCAGGTGCCATCATCACGGTTTGTCCTTCAAAAGAAAACTCCTCTAACAACCATTGACAAAATTTATCAGAATTATCAATTGGTAAACGGGCGATGCAATAAAATGCGCCACTTGGTTTCGGACAAAATACGCCTTCAATTTTATTTAATTCTTCAATTACAAAATCTCTGCGCGAAATGTATTCTGTTTTTACGCCATCGAAATATTCTTGAGGTGTATCCAATGCTCCCTCCGCTCCTATTTGTCCGTAACTTGGCGGCGATAAACGAGCCTGTGCAAATTTCATTGCTGCTGACATTACTTCTTTATTTTTGCTGATCATCGCACCAATACGTGCCCCACAAGCGCTGTAACGTTTAGAAATAGAATCAAGTAACACTACATTATTTTCAATTCCTTCCAGATGCATTACTGAAATATATTCTTTTCCATCGTAACAAAACTCACGGTACACTTCATCACTTAATAAAAATAAATCATACTTTTTTACAAGATCACGCAATGCCAATAATTCTTCTTTAGTATACAAGTATCCGGTTGGATTTCCGGGGTTACAGATCATAATCCCTTTTGTTTTAGGCGTGATCACTTTTTCAAAATCACTAATAGCTGGCAAAGCAAAACCAGTTTCAATATAACTTCTTACCGGAACAACTTTTACACCGGCAGCCATAGAGAATCCATTGTAGTTTGCATAAAATGGTTCAGGAATAATCACTTCATCCCCTTCATTAAAACATGTCATCATTGCAATTTCAATGGCTTCTGAACCACCACAGGTAATGATCACTTCATTGGAATCTATATTAATATTATATGATTTATAATAACCACATAGTTTTTTACGGTAGCTTTCATTACCCGCACTGTGGCTATATTCCAATACTTTAATATCAGCAGTTTTCACTGCATTTAAAAAAGAAGCAGGAGTTTCAATGTCCGGTTGTCCAATATTTAAATGATAAATTTTTGTGCCACGTTTTTTAGCTGCTTCAGCAAATGGAACTAATTTACGAATTGGGGAAGAAGGCATTTCAATAGCCTTAGCTGATATTTTTGGCATAATAGATCTTTAAAAATTGTGCGACAAAAATAATCATTTTAATGAGATTTTTTTTACTATTATTTTGGGCGTTACTCTGCAAAAAGAGGCGGCAGAGTCAGGCTATCATTACAAGTCCTCGCCATTCGTGCCTCCTGGCTGTGGGCTTTTCATTCTATCCTTAACGCAAATTTCATTAATTTAAAAGGGCATTTTCCATGTAGTATTTCGCACCTACGGAGCTAGATTTCATTTTTCAACTTCCATTATAAACACAATACTCCTCGCGGAGCAGTATTAAAACCTTTATTGGAGCGATGTGTTTTAAATAACACATTGCCACTAACTTACCATATTCAAAACTCATTTTTCTCTGTGTTGAAAATAAACTAAATTTAAACTTTATAAAACAACTATGATCTCCAACAAACGAAAAATAATTAACGATCCCATTTATGGTTTTGTAACTCTGCCCGATGATTTGGTTTACGACTTAATCAATCATCCTGTTTTTCAACGTTTACGTCGTATCAAGCAATTGGGTTTAACCAATTTAGTTTATCCCGGTGCATTACACACTCGTTTTCATCATGCTATTGGTGCTATGTATTTAATGACAGAAGCATTACAGGTTTTGAAATCAAAAGATATAAAAATAACGGATGATGAATCCAGGGCTGCCATCATAGCTATTTTATTACACGATATCGGTCATGGACCTTTCTCTCATGCCTTAGAACATACCATTGTAAAAGGAATTCATCACGAAGATATTTCTACCATGCTCATGGATGAACTAAATAAAGTTTTCAAAGGAAAATTATCTTTAGCCATCACCATATTTAAGAATGAACATCCAAAAAAATTCCTTCATCAA
>JANPOX010000367.1:0-7189 GCA_031428235.1 Bacteroidia bacterium
GAGTTCATGCAGGAAATTACTTTGTTAACGGATGTTGATAAGGAAAGTGAAGATGAGAAAAATTCGGATAAGGTTTCCATGATGACCATTCATGCATCTAAAGGATTGGAATTTCCTTATGTTCATATTGTTGGATTGGAAGAAAATTTATTTCCCTCCCAAATGGCACTTAACAGCCGCAGTGAACTGGAGGAAGAACGCCGTTTGTTTTATGTGGCTATCACCCGTGCCGAAAAGAAAGCAACTATTAGTTTCGCAACTACACGTTATCGTTTTGGAAATCTTATTTATTGTGAACCAAGTAGGTTCATTGATGAACTGGATGAAAGTTGTGTGGATTTTCCTAAAGAAGCAGAAAGAACTAAATTCAGCGATGATGCTTTTGTTAGATCCACAAGGCCTTTTCAAAAACCAATGGATTCAATTGATTTCAGAACAAAAGACAATGGTTTAAGTAAAACCGAACCAAAAATAAGTTTTTCTCCCCCTAAAAAATTAATACCGTTAGCCAAACGTATGGCTATGACTAATACGCCTACTGATAACAGCTCAAATGCCGGCTTAAGAGTTGGCAGTGTTGTGGAACATGAGAAATTTGGTATTGGTGAAATTACAGCCATTGAAGGTGTTTATCCTGAAGCAAAAGCATCTATTCACTTTCGTAATTCAGGAGAAAAAAATCTGTTGTTGAAATACGCGAAGTTAAAAGTGGTTATTTGATTTTTTTTAAATATCTTTTTTACTATTCTCTTTTTTGATCGGTCTGCTGTTTTGATTATTTGGATCAAATGATGCTCCCATTGAATTTATGTAGAATTTTATCTTTTTTATTCTTTCTTACTTTTTATTGAAAAAAAAGTAACAATCCGCCAGCTGGACGATAGATGTATAATAATACATTCTAATATTTATTTCTAAATCTTCTTATTGAGTGAACTTTAAATAAATTTTAAGGATGTAACTATATCTTCAGTTTATGTAATGCTTTTTTCATGGTCTGTTATCATCTTTGATTTAATATTAACCTAACATTAAAAAAACACATTATGAAAGCAGTAAAAAAAGACCAAATTGGTAAAGGTGCTAAAACCGGTCATTCAAAAAGTCAGGAAAGTTTAACTAAAGGTGGAAGAAATAATGATATGGGAATATCAAAAAAAACATCCACCACCGATGGCGGTTCAAAGACTGATAAAGCCAGAAGAAAATAAAAAAGTAATTAAACCTTAATTAATAAAAATAATGAAAGAGGAAAATAAGAATCCGATTGGTTTTGATACCAACATAAATCAGAAAAAAGAAAAGGATCCCGAAAATAAGGATCCCGAAAATAAGGATTCAAAGAATAATGGAAAAGGAAATACTACTGAGAAGAAAGATGAAGATAAGATAGAAAATCCTGATGAAAACAAAGAACTTGATGATACCGATCACGATCATGAATATGATACTCCGCTGGGAAAAGAAGAATCCAACAATAATAAGAACGCTAATGATCAAGTAAATAATCAAAAGCCGAATCAAACTATTGATAAGAATTCCGGTAATCAAATCATTAGCAATCAAGGAATCAATAATAATAAATAATCTGTTTGCTGTTAAAAAAAAAGGTGTATCAGATCTTACGAGATCAGATACACCTTTTTTATTTAGATAACTTATGATTTGATCTGCAATACTATTTTATAAACATGATCTTCTTTTTAATTGTGATCATGCTGTGCCGGAAGTATTATTTGAAATAGTAATCAGGTTTGTCACTCCGGTTACACCCATAATATCTTTAGCAAGCAATTCTGCTTTTGTTCTTTTATACTCCAGATCTGCCTTGCCTTCCAGGGTTACCCATCCGTTTTCAACAGTTACTTTAATTTTTGTTTCATCAATGCAACTGTTCCATTTAATAATATTTGATACAGATTGTTTTAACTCTAAATCTTCCTTTGGAGTGTTTCCGTATGTTCTTTCCTGATTAACAGTATTGTAAGAAGGATTTGTATTCCATGGAATAACTTTAGTTATATCCTGTGGAAATTTGGAATTTGCTTTCATAGTCTTAGTGAATAATTGGTTATGTAACATACCTTGTATAAAGGTAAATAGTCAATTAAATAATCACTTAAGTATTAGGTAAAATAGGTTAAATAAAAGTTATTCAGATGCTTTGGTAAGCCCGTTTTTTTTAAACGTGTTTTTATAAAGAAAAGTGTAATCTTTATTGTATCAATCACACCATTAAAATTGATAATTATAAAATTGAAGAAAATTTTAACTTAACTACTTGTAAGTAGGTCGGTTTACACTCTTTCCTAATGCTTTACCATAACCCGGACTGGTATTAAATCGAAGACTGAATTCTAACCCTCCCTTTGCTTTTGAAACTCCGGCTAACTGAGAGGTATTGATATCATAGCTTACACAAAATGCATATTTGTCATACTGAAATAATAAACTTGGAATGATCGCATCCCCTACACGGTAATAAGCACCAACTGCGATAGCACAGGGTTTTTTAACTCCGGTATAAACGGATTGATCCTGAATGATGTATTTAAACATACATCCTAGATTGGTTTCCTGCGAAGGGCCTTGGCGTGTGTACAAAATACTGGGAACGATGGCAACACCGGCATCTTTAATCCCAATATCAAAATTTGTGTGAAAAGCAAATTTCGCAAACTGCTTATCACCACTTTCAGCGAATGAATATTTAGGCATGTTATAATGGAAAACAGAAAAACCAATATCAAATTTTGTTCCGTCCTGAGCGCTGATAAACCGTTCGCTTTTAGCATAATGATACGCTATTCCGCCAACAAAATCTGCCTGTACAAATGAATTTTTTGGCGTTTGTTCTCCTGATGCTATCGCTGCATCATACGTTGAACCGTTGTATTGACTTTCCCATTGCAGCTTTGAAGCGTTAATTGTTCGGTAGTTTATACCTCCGCCTAAACCCGCAGAAAATTTTGTGAATTGCCCTGTTTTTACTACTGCATTAAAGCCCAGGTTGACTGATAAAGAACCCAGTCCCGAATCACCGGCTTTGTCATTATAAATGCATAGCGACATTCCCGTATAAGCCTTTTTTAGTTTCAAATGTTTTAAAGCTCGTTCAATGCTTATGCCATAAGTCTGAAACGGACTGGTAACACTAGCCCATTGGTTTTTGTAATTGGCAATGATACGTGTATCAAATGCGGTACAGCTCATCGCAGGGTTTATAAGAACCGGTGTTTCATTAAATTGCGAAAAATGAATATCCTGAGCCTTACTAAAGAGAGGAATTATTATAATAGCTAAAATTATTTTTTTCATTTTTAATAGTGTTATCATATGATTAAATCAATATTTATAATTATCGTATCAGGGTAATGTTGCCTTTTAAATTAAAGGATTGGCCATCAATGGAAACTCCATCTGCTTTATAAACGAACACACCAGTGTCCATTTTTTGTCCTCTGAATGTTCCATCCCATCCATCAGTCATAGAAGAAGTTTCAAAAACCTTTTCCCCCCATCTACTGAATATCTGTAGATTGAATGTTGAGATACAACGGCCATGAACATTAATTTGATCATTCAATCCATCACCATTTGGAGAAAATACATTTGGTATAAAAAAGTCACCGCAATTTACATCTACAATAACAGTAACTGTATCCTGTATTTTACAATATTTTGAATTAGATGCTACTACAATATACTGTGTAGTTACCGTTGGTTGAACTATTGTATTTGAACAGGTTGTACATGCAATTGATCCGTTAATGTTTGGCGACCAGGAATAATTTAATCCGCCACTTGCAAAGACCTCTGCTTGTTCACCTATGTTAATGGTAGTATCTCCGTTTACAACCAATAA
Organism: Bacteroidia bacterium; assembly: GCA_031428235.1. Classification (GTDB taxonomy): domain Bacteria; phylum Bacteroidota; class Bacteroidia; order B-17B0; family Aurantibacillaceae; genus UBA4416. The sequence continues at coordinate 3,866 of JANPOX010000367.1, forward strand.
AGGATAATCAAATACTGTGATGTAATTTGATTTAATAGCTGTATCAATGCCGCAATTATTACTCACAATTAAGGTAACAGAAAAACTTCCTGCAGATGGATAACATGCTTCAGGAGCAACGCCTACTGAAGATGTTCCAATACCACCCTGGTAATACCAATTATGAGTTATTGGTGAACTACCTGTACTTGTTGAGCTAAAGGTTACGCAACCTCCCTTACAAATGGTATCATTATTAAGGGTTTTGAAATTTCCAGTTGGTGGTGTTCTTACTAATAATTGAATAGTGTTAGTTGCAGTACAAATGCTATTTGAAATAGTAACGGTGTAAATTACAGTTGCAGTTGTTGGTGGTAAAGCAACTATACTGTAGGAATTAGTTGCGCCCTGTATAGCTGTTGCAGGTTGCCAGGTATAAGTAAGCCCGGTTGCAGAAACTGCCGATATACTTGTTGAATTGGTTATACAAACTGAAGGACTGCCCGCAACCAATGCAGGATTAATAACAGGTAAAACGGTAACAGTAACCACTGCAGGAACAGCATAACAACCGGCAGCAGTCTGACCAATAACAGTATAACTCGTTGTTGCGGTTGGAGATACGGTTACAGTGTCATTAGTCATAAATCCGGGAGCCCATGTGTAAGTGGTAGCACCAGATGCTGTTAATGTAGAGCTTCCTCCCGTACAGATAACCGAATTGGTGGAAGTTGCAGTAACTGTACTTAGCACAGGAACCATTATGGAAATAGTTGCAGTGGATAAACATCCGCTCGTGTTTCCGGTTACGGTGTAAATTGTTGTGGCAGATGGGGTAGCAGTTACTACGGCACCTGTTGCAGAGCTAAGGTCAGTTGCTGGCGACCATGTATAATTGGTTGCACCACTTCCGGTTAAAGAGACTGGTGATACACCAAAACAATAGTAAGTTGAACTGGATGAAACAGTTGTTGTTAATGTTATTACAGAAACTGTTGATGTTGCTGAATTTACACATATACCATTAGATCCGATTACAGTATAAGTTGTGTTTGATGTTGGTGTAACACTTAAAGTTGATCCGGTGCTAAATCCAGGAGCCCAGGTATAACTAGTTGCTCCGCCTGCAGTTAAGGTTGTTCCGGAACCTAAACAAACACTAGGACTCGAAGGTGAAATAGTTATTGTTAATGTTGGCGAAATACTGACTGTGGCAACAGCTTGTGCTGTACATGCCCCTGTTCCTGCTAATAATGTATAAGTTGTGGTAGTTGTAGGTGTTACCGTAACATTTCCAGAAGGACCAGGAGGAGTTCCCGTACTTGCAGTCCAGGAAAATGGACCTGCATTACCTGAAGCAGTTAAACCAACGGATTGTCCGTTACAAATAATAGTTCCTGAAGGAGTAATGTTTACGGATAAAGAAGGAGCAATGGAAACAGTTGCAACTGCCTGAGCAGTACAAGCATCAGTTCCTGAAAGAACTGTGTAGGTTGTTAAAGCACTTGGTGTAACGGTTACCGTACCAGCGCTTGGAGGATTTGATCCTGTACTTGCTGTCCAGTTAAAAGGGCCCGCACCGTTAGTAGTTAATACAACACTTTCCCCAAGACAAATAGTGGTGTTGGATGGTGTAATATTTATTGATAATGTTGGAGCAATAGAAACTGTTGCAACCGCCTGAGCAGTACAGGAGCCGGTTCCTGATAAAACAGTATAAGTTGTAAGAGTACTTGGTGTAACGGTTACCGTACCTGCGCTAGGAGGATTTGAACCTGAACTGGCAGTCCAGGTAAAAGGACCGGATCCGGTAGATGATAATGTGACACTGGCACCAAGACAAATCGTAGTATTAGAAGGTGTAATATTAATAGCAAGAGCAGGGGCAATAGAAACAGTTGCAACTGCTTGCGCAGTGCAGGCTCCGGTTCCGGAAAGAACAGTATAAGTTGTTGTAGATCCTGGGGTTACTGTAACATTAGCTGCACTCGGAGGATTTGCTCCTGTACTTGCTGTCCAAATGAACGGACCGCTTCCTGTTGAAGAAAGCCCTGTACTTTCTCCCAGACAAATAACTGTACTTGACGGGGTAATATTTATAGTTAATGTGGGAGCAATAGAAACTGTTGCAACCGCTTGCGCTGTGCATGCTCCTGTTCCTGAAATTACTGTGTAAGTTGTAGATGATGTAGGAGAAACAGTAACATTAGCGGCACTGGCAGGGTTTCCGCCTGTACTGGCTGTCCAAATAAACGGACCGGCACCGGTTGATGATAAACCAACACTTTCCCCTAAACAAATGGTAGTATTTGATGGAGTAATATTTATCACAGGTATTGTACCTATTGAAACAGTTGCTACAGCTGTTGCCGTACAAGTTCCGGTACCTGATAAAACTGTATAAGTAGTTGTAGAGCTAGGTGTAACTGTTACATTTGCGGCGCTTGCCGGGGTTGTGCCAGAACTTGCCGTCCAGGTAAAAGGACCAGCACCGCTTGCAGAAAGGGCCTGACTCTGACCGGCACAAATTGTTGATAAAGAAGGAGTAATAGCTATTGCGGAAGGCGTAGCTACAGTAACGGTTATAACTGAATTACTAACACAGGCACCTACAGTTTTAGTTACAGTGTATGTTGTGGTTACCGTTGGGCTAGAAACTGTTAATGAATTTGTAGTGGTAGAAAGACTGGAGCCCGGTGACCATGAATAAGTACCAGAACCACCGTTAGCTGTTAATGTAACACTTTGTCCAGCACAGATTGATCCAATAGGACTTTGACTAACAGGAAGAGCTGGAGGTGCTGAAAAATTAATAGATACAGTTTGAGTTACAGGAAAACCTGGGCAAGTATTAGAGTCAGAATATCTTACAGTATAAGTTGTTGCGCTTGTTGGATTTGCTGTGACAACTGATCCTGAAGTAGAAGCGAGCCCGCCGGATGCCGGTGCCGACCATGTATACGTACCTATAGGAAACCCTCCATTGGCTGTTAAGGTTACGGTTTGTGGGCCACAAGTAGTAGTGGGATTTACAGTTGCTATTATAGCAGGTTGATTTGCACATGCTAAACCGTTCACATCCAAAAAAACTCCCGAATCATAAACACCATCTGAATCGTCCCATACTCCAATAGTCATGGTATAGGTTTGGCAAGGGGTGACGGCTGCAGAGGCAGTTAATACTGTTGTTTGAGCATCATATATTAACCCTGGCGGGCTATCGACCTAGTAGGCACAATTTGTACATGGCCCTGTATTACTTGAACCATTATTTACGTTTTGAATAGATACTGGTGTTGTTGTTCCTGGGAGAGTGGCAATATTGGTCTGGTTGTAACTACCACC
>JANPOX010000368.1:0-7674 GCA_031428235.1 Bacteroidia bacterium
GAATATTAGGTCCAAGTAAATTACCCTATCGTTTTAGTGCATTCACTTCCTACAATTTATTTTTAGGAGAAAAGGTTTTAATTAATGCCTTGTTTCGCTTTGAACAGCAACAAAACTTTTATGGTAGTAATTTAAGCCTGAATGCCTTAATTGCCAAACACCTGATAGTTGGTGCAGGCTTAATAAACAATAATGCCATTAACACATTGATTGGTTACCGGCATAATTATTTTACTATTTCAGGTGGATATGAATTTGGAACTAGTAGAATTAGTGGAAGTGCCGGAAGTTTTGAAATTGGTGCAAGTTTTAATTTACGTAACAAGGACGATCGCAAGATTGTGAAAGATTTTGAGCGTTGGTAATATCTTCCTGCTATTTACGAATTAGGAATACAACCAACTACACTTTTGAAAGGCTTATTTCTTTCAAATTAAGATTTCTCTGCAAAATTTTTAAAAGCCATTAAGTATTTCATAGATTGCTTTTTAAAAGTACCGGGCATAAGTAACCCAACCAGTTTCATAAAGCCTTTCAATTTAAATTCCTGCTCAGATATATATTTTGTTCTTTGTCCGGGAAGGTCTATGAATTTATTCCTTACAGTATTAAAAACTCCTTTCGCCTCATAGGTGCCACTAAACTCGTGAGGTAAATTCCTTACTGTCACTGTTTCAATCATTTCAATTTCGCGCTTGCCCATTTTAAATTTCAGTAACGCTTTTGCACCTACTTGTCCAGGTGTTCCGCTAATATGGACAAAGCTTTGTAAACCATCCATCCATTTTTCGAGATTATCCACGTTATCAAAAAGAGCGATTACCTTATCAACGGGCTTATTGATTTCTATTTCATTTGTGTATTTCATAATTTATGTTTTAAAATCTTTAAAATTAAATTTTTAATGTTTCAATGCTCTTTTCTTGATCATCCCTCCTCTAGTGTCCTTCACACTACTCATCACCACAAATGCATTCGAGTCAATCTTTTCAATTTCATTTTTTAGTTTTCCTAGCTCAAGCCTGGTTATAACAGTATATAGAATATCAATTTCATTTGTTAGGCCGTGTTGACCAAAGCCACCCTTACCATTGTAAACAGTAACTCCTCTGCCCATAACATCAATAACCATTTGTCTCATTTTTTCACTGTGGAATGATATAATAGTTACACCAATATACTCCTCAATACCTTCAATAATGAAATCAAGAGTTTTAGAAGCGGCCAAATAAGTAATCATGGAATAAAGAGCAATTTCAATAGATAAAAAATAGGCTGCTGTGGAAAAGATCAACACATTAATAATAATAATAATATCTCCGATAGTGGTGCCGAACCTCCTGCTTAAATATATGGCGAGCACTTCTGTTCCGTCGATCACAGCTCCTCCGCGAACAGCCAAACCTATGCCAGCGCCTAGAAAAAAACCACCGAACAAAGCTACTAATAATTTATCACTGGTTACATCAGGAAAATGCAAGGTAGCCAGACATACAGCAAGGGCTGTTATAGCAATGGCTGTTTTAATAGCAAATGTTCTGCCCAAAACAATATAAGCTAGCACAACAAAAGGGATGTTAACACTGATGATTAATAGATGAAGAGGGATTTTAGTCAAGGCTGAAATCAAAAGTGATATGCCAGTTGCACCACCATCTATAAAATGGTTGGTTAATAAAAAACCCTTAAAGCCAAACGTAGCAGAAATTACACCCAAAGAAATGTAAATAAAATCTTTAAAATGCCTTAACATGGTTAAATTATAAGCACGTTGTTTTTTTGCAAGTCTGTAATCGTAATGTTTTTTATTTGTTTCTTCAATCACTTGTCCTTGTTCAACCATGGTAAGAATGCGCATTTGTGTCCAGTACGGGTCCATAAGTATTTATGAATTGCAAATAATCAGAAATCAGTATCACATTACTACAATTTAATTACTTAAAGATAACTCCGGAAGGTATAAAAAAAAAGCCATTCTAACTCAAGAGAATGGCTTTTAAACGAGGATTCTCATTTATTTTTATTGAGTGGAGACAAAATTTCTTTCAAAACAAAAAACCATCCTCGATGAGAATGGCTTTGTTTTATGTTGTTTGTGAGATGCTGAAACGAGTTCAGCATGACGTTTTATTACAAATGAATCACTTCTCCGTAAGCAGCAGCAGCAGCTTCCATAATCGCTTCGCTCATAGTTGGATGTGGGTGAATAGTTTTAATTAACTCATGTCCCGTTGTTTCCAATTTACGAATGGCTACAATTTCAGCAATCATTTCGGTTACATTGGCACCGATCATGTGAGCGCCTAAAATTTCACCATACTTAGCATCAAAAATTAATTTTATGAATCCATCTTTTGCACCTGATGCACTTGCTTTACCCGAGGCAGAGAAAGGGAACTTACCTACTTTCAATGTATAACCTGCTTCTTTAGCCTGTTTTTCTGTCATCCCTACAGAAGCAACTTCCGGCTGACAGTAAGTACAACCAGGAATATTTTTGTAATCAATTGGCTCTGTATGAACGCCTGCAATTTTCTCTACACAGGTAATTCCTTCTGCTGATGCAACGTGCGCTAATGCTTGTCCACCAACACAATCACCGATTGCATAATATCCTGCAACATTAGTATTATAATATTTATCAACCACAATTTTTCCTTTCTCCGTTTTTATACCAAGAGCTTCTAAACCTAAGTTTTCAATATTAGCTTCAATACCAACAGCTGATAAAACGATCTCTGCTTCTAAAACAACATTTCCTGTTTTTGTTTTAACCGAGGCTTTGCATACATCGCCTTTAGTATCAACACTCTCAACAGAAGCCTCAGTCATAATATCAATGCCAATTTTTTTCAAAGATTTTTCTAATTGCTTGGATACTTCTTCGTCTTCAACCGGAACAATATTTGGTAGAAATTCAACCACGGTTACTTTAGTTCCCATTGTTGCATAAAAATAAGCGAACTCAACACCAATAGCACCTGAACCAACTACCACCATTGTTTTTGGTAATTTCGGTAAAGTCATTGCTTCTCTGTAACCAATGATTTTTTTACCATCCTGTAGTAAATTTGGTAAAGCACGTGAACGCGCCCCTGTTGCAATAATGATATGTTTTCCTTCAACCGAACTTATTTTTCCATCAGTCCCTTTAACTTCAACTTTCTTTCCCGCCTTCACAGTGGCTGTTCCCATGATCACATCGATCTTGTTCTTTTTCATTAAGAACTGAATTCCTTTGCTCATGCCATCTGCCACATCGCGGCTACGTTTTATAACAGCACCAAAATCAGCTTTGATATTATCTGCACTGATTCCGTATTCTTTGGCATGGTTTAAATATTCAAAAACCTGTGCACTTTTTAATAAGGCTTTGGTTGGAATGCAACCCCAGTTAAGGCAAATGCCACCAAGGTTTTCTTTTTCAATAATTGCTGTTTTTAATCCTAATTGGGAAGCGCGGATAGCCGAAACATAACCGCCAGGACCGCTCCCTATAACAATAACATCGTAGTTCATAGTGTTTTTTTTAGTGGTGCTAATATATAGTTTTTTATTTAATTAAGGTAGTTTAGCTCAGGTAATATGGGTGTAATAAATAGGTGAAGGGTTTTTCGAAAATACCTTTATGATTAGTAAATTACATACCCAAGTTCATATGTGAACGGAATGATTTATCATAGTCCTTCATGCTTCTGCGAATTACCTCGTGAGCTTCTTCCCTGCCGTATGTTTCCGTTATTTCAACAACAGCAGCAGATTCTCCCGGAATATTTTTATAGGTTAAAAAATAATGCCGTAAGCGATTGATTAATGGTTCAGGACAATCCAAAATATCTTTCCATTTGCTGTAGATTTCGTCTTTGGCCATCACGGCAATGATTTTGTCATCAGCTTCATTTTTATCAATCATTCTGAAACCTCCAATTGGAATGGCCTCTAAAATGATATCACCGCTAGTAATGTTACGTTCGGTCAACACACAAATATCCAAAGGATCACCATCACCAATAATGTCTTTACGGTTTGTACGTTCATTTGCTCTTTCTGCAACCAGTTCTCCACAATACGTTTGAGGCACAAAACCATAAAGCGCCGGGATGATGTTCGAGAATTTCTGAGGCCTATCAACTTTACGATAACCGGAAGCTTTATCAATTTCATATTTAACAAGGTCGGCGGGAACCATTTCAATAAATGAGGTAATGATCTCCGGGCATTTTTCACCGATGGAGATCCCATGCCAGGGATGTGCTTTATGTAACTGAACTTTCATTTGAGGTTCTTTTACGCAAAGATATCATAATGCTAATTAACATAAAAAAATATTGTATTATTTTCATAAATTTACTTATATAACTATCTGCTGCAATTATGAAATATCTTTTCACCTGCTTTTTTGTTTTGATTTTTTTTATCATGAACTCACAATCGCCATCTTTAGTAAAAGATATAAATACACTTACTTTTGGTTCCGGTCCTCGCAAAGGAGTAAAACTTGGGAGTTACTATTATTTTCCCACGAATATTGATGAATACAATTATGAACTTTACAGAACAGATGGAACTCCAAATGGAACAACTCTAGTTAAAGATATAAATCCAGGATCCCAACAATCTTTCATTAGCAATCTGGTACTTATGGATTCTACCATTTACTTTTCAGCCGATAATGGCATTCATGGCAATGAGTTATGGAAAAGTGATGGCACTTCGCTAGGAACAATAATGGTAAAAGATATAAATTTATCGGGATTTGGATCTCCATCTATGCTTACTGTGATTGGAAATATACTTTATTTTTCTGCTGATAATAATATTAATGGAGATGAATTATGGAAAAGTGATGGAACTTCAGCAGGCACTGTTATGATTAAGGATATAAATGTAACAGGCTCCTCGTATATTGAAGACATTGTGACAATGGGAACAAATTTATTTTTCTTAGCTAATGATGGCGTAAATGATAAAGAATTATGGAAGAGTGACGGAACAACCGCGGGTACTTTTATGGTTAAAGATATTTGTAATACCTGTTGGATGCCCTCGATTAATGAATTGTATGTAATAGATTCATTAGTATATTTTTCAGCAGACGATGGATCAAGTGGACAGGAATTATGGAAAAGTAATGGAACCGTGGGCGGAACAACCTTGGTAAAGGATATTCTAAGCGGTGGCAATTCATCCAGCCCACATTATTTTTGCTCTGTAGATTCTATACTTTATTTTGCGGCTCATGATGGCGTATCTGATTACGAGTTATGGCGCAGTAACGGAACGGATGCGGGAACGTATTTTGTGGCTGATGTAAATCCGGGAACCGCGAATTCAAATATATACAATCTATTCAACTCAAATTCTTTTTTATACTTTTTAGCCGACGATGGCATATCTGGTGCTGAACTGTGGAAAAGTGATGGAACAACCGTTGGCACGTCTTTAGTGAAAGATATATTTCCCGGTAATCAAAACTCTAATATTAATTCATTATTTAGTATTGATTCTTTATTATATTTTTCGGCAAACGATGGAATTAATGGTAGTGAATTATGGAAAAGCAACGGAACAACATCCGGAACCCAAATGGTAAATGATATCAATCCCGGTGCAGTGGGATCCAATCCTTATATTTCCGGGGTTTTAAATAATAATTTTCTGTTCTCCGCTACCGCCGGCAATATACAAGGGGAACTATGGAAAAGTAATGGTACATCACAAGGTACCATTTTTGTAAAAGATATTGATACGGTTACAATGGGTTGCACTTTTTCAAACATAGCAATATTAAATAATAAAATGAATTTCATAGTAAGAAATAATGGAGGCAGTCTTTATAAGTATGAATTATGGACCAGTGATGGTACTCCTGCCGGTACAAATTTGATTAAAAACATTACTCAATCCAATGTTGTTCAGTCCACCCAGGTTCGTATTAAAACCACAAGTTCAACTATGTTTTTTGCAGCAAACGACAGTATTTTTGGAACAGAAATATGGAAAAGTGATGGTACTGGCATAGGTACAACCATGTTGTTAGACATTAAGTCTAATCAATTATCTTCAGACCCAAGGGAGTTAACAACCCATAATAATATTGTTTATTTTACTGCAGATGATGGTATAAACGGAAGAGAATTATGGAAGAGCGACGGAACAATGAATGGTACAGTTTTAATAAAAGATATTTATGCCGGTACTTACGGATCACAACCTGAAAACCTTACAATATTCAACGATACCTTATACTTTACCGCTAACGATGGTGTAAATGGTAATGAGTTATGGAAGAGTGATGGCACAACAAATGGAACTTACTTATTAAAAGATGTGTATGTTGGTAATTATTCAAGTATTAATGACATCCAAATCATCAATAATCGCATGTATTTTTCGGCTGTAGATCAGACTCACGGAAGAGAATTATGGTATAGCGATGGCACTGAGGCTGGAACTCAATTATTAAAGGATATAAACCCAGGAACAGCTAATGCCTTTGCTGGCGGTTCTTACAAAATGGGGGCATATATTTATTTTTTTGCTGATGATGGTGTTAACGGACAAGAGTTATGGAAAACAGACGGGACTTCGGCTGGAACAGTAATAGTAAAAGATATCAGAGTTGGATCATTAGGTTCGTTCCCAAGAAAACTGTTTGAATTCAAAAATGAACTTTACTTTACAGCCGACGATGGAGTTATTGGTACTGAAATATGGAAGAGCGATGGAACTACAAACGGTACACAATTATTTTTAGATATATTAAGCGGACCAGGTAACGCTTATCCTTATGATTTTTTCATATTTGATTCACTTCTGTATTTTGGAGCAACAAATAATACTACGCGCGGATTATTTCAAACAGATGGAACTGCAACAGGCACAAATCTCATTTTTAATATTTATAGTAGTAATTTAACTACATACAACGGTGATTTATATTGTATTGCTAATGATATAAAATACGGAACTGAATTATGGAAATTTACAGAAGGAATAAACATTGGGATACATGATATAAACCTATTAAACAATTCAGTTTATATTTTTCCCAATCCATCACAAAATTCTTTCTTTATTAAAAATCAGATAAATACTGCATTAGAAATTAATTTATATAACCAATTAGGCAAATTGGTACTAAATCAAAATTTAAATAATAGTTCTTTAAATGAAATTAGAACTTCAATTTATCCTTCTGGAATTTATTTTTTACAAATAAAAAATCAAGTAGATGGCACAATTATAAAGGTTGAGAAATTAATTATCCAAAAATAATTTACTTAAAAAACTTATTGAAAAGCCAGTAAAAAGCAATCAATGCAAGGAGTGAGCAAATAACCATAATAATAGTTTGATTACTGGTTGGAAGAATGTTCCTGTTCTCTACCCTGTTGGGATTTTCTTTCATCAGTTTATGCAAGCCTAACGTCGTTTGTAGATAGCGCAGTTCTTCTTCATAAGAGATCCCGGTTGTTTCAGCAAAAAAATCTTCCCCCTGGTTTTTGAAAAACTTGCGGCTTCTACTGCAAAAATCAAGCGTCGCGTTGTCGATCTGGTGATAGTTGGTATAAATGATCCACTCGTCCCCTGCCCTCAGTTCAATTTTACAAAGATCGGCATCATTAAACAGGATCTTAAAATCCTGGGCTAACAATCCTTTGTACAATTCAT
>JANPOX010000369.1:0-17038 GCA_031428235.1 Bacteroidia bacterium
GTAGAAAGGTAAAACCTTTCAATTGTTTAAAATTAGAATTTAGTGACGCAAAATAATTATGTTTTTGATTAATGTTCTTTTCAAAAGCCCATAAAAAAGATGACTTTCCTGTTCCGTAAGCTCCAATAATATTAAATGATCTAATTCCTACATGATAATTATTGATTAACTGATTAAATACTAATTTCGAATTAGGTGTGGAAATATAATTGAGAGCAACATCAGCATCACGAATGATATTAACTGATGGTGTAAAAACACTATTTTCTTTTTTTTGTTTAGTTACCGTAGTAGTCATTTAAAATATCTTTGGGGTCTATAACTGATTTGAATTGGAGAATTTGATTCCCTGCTGTTTCTGTATAAACAACCTTCTTGTAATTATCCGTAATTTGTTTTAGTTTATTATATAATCCATCGGCATTTAAAACGAAGATTACGCCTGGAGAATTATTCCCAGTTAAAAGTTCACGAAAAGTAATTGTTTTTTGATCCTTATAGTTTTCTAAAATAGAATATAAAACTATTTGATATGGTAAATCAATTCTGTCCTGTGTTTCAATTTTATACCACTGCACAATAGTTTTATCATCGTCTTTTCTTTGCTTATAAGATTTTACTATGTCAAGATCAATTAATACACCAGAGAAATCATCTTCTACTTCCACTTTATCATCTTTCTCAGGTTTCAAATAGTTTCTAGTAAAAACACTTATATCGCTATTTATTGTATTAACATTGTAAGCATTCGGATATAACTCCTCACACCTTCTTTTTAAGAATGCGTGTAGTTGTTCTTTTGTAAAGTCGATGCGCTCTTTTCGGAATTCGTTAAAAACAAAATTGTAAATGGATGCTTTGTTATTTTTAATCAAGTAATAATGTAAAAGCCAAACAGTTCCTAAATCTTCTAAATATATATCCTTTCCTTCTTCTCCAAAAAGATATTCGGCAATTGGTGTAGGAGTATCATTATCATTTAAAATTCCAAATGCTCTACCCCAAAAACGAAGTGATGCGACCATGTTTTTTCCTACTCCTAAATCAATAACAGCAGTTTCATCATTAAAGTTTTTCTGATCCACTACGAAATCAAATACTTTTTTGAGCCAAAATTGTTTACATATAAAAGATTCGTGACCTGAAAAAGATAATTTGCTCATAATTAAAGACTTAAAAATAATTGTAAGTAAAACAATGTGTTTTCTTAAAGATAACAAAAATGCACTTTTTTTTGGGTTTTTAGTCTTAAAAATCAATATTTTATCCTGTATTTTTCACTATTAATAATGCCCGCCTTTTACTAGCCATGGGAAGCCGAAGACAATGAACGCGACTGTTCCAGCCAACATATTGGCTTAAAAATGGCCAAAACATTATAGACATTTTAAGGAACGATAAACAGGAAGATCAATAGAAAGATGCAAGCAAACATCATACAACCACAGGTAAAATAGATTCTGTTCCTTATCAACTTTGAGTCCCATGATTTTAATTACTTGGTCTATATCCCACCAATTGGCTATTGTTAGGTGGCTGTAGAAGAGTTAAGTAAAAACAGCCTTCGCCCCAGCACTAAAATTGACCCAGCAGTAGTGTCAGAAATAAAGTTGTATGGTGATTTAATCTCAAAATTTGGAAATCAAAAAGAGCATGAAGGTATTCAGGAAGCGCTGAAAGATGACAACAGGAGGAAACTACTTGAGTTGGTCTATAGTTATTCTAAGTTGTATGCTAATTATATCTTTATACAATGCACCTTTTATTTCTGTGCTGTCATCTCAATCAGACACAGTAATATTGCAAGATATCCAGAAGACGATATTAATCCACTAAATTTTTACCAAAGGAAAAATCCTTCTGTGTCTTTCCAACCTTTATTATTGATTATTTAAGAAAATCTGTTCTCCGTTTACAAAAAACAATAAGATAACAGCAAAAAAAAGCTACCTATTTGGTAGCCTTTTTTTTAGTAAAATTTTTACTTAGAAATAATCATCTTTTTATTTACCGCTTCACCCTTCGAGTTTATTAATGTAATCATATAGATTCCATTAGCGTACTCGGTGTAATTGACATCAACTTTTTGAGAAGTAGATGTAACCTTAATGCGATCAAGGATTTTACCATAAATATCCATTATAATAACCTCTCCATTTGAATCCTCCCCTAAATTAAAGAAGATTGATGCTTGACCCACGTTCGGATTTGGCACTGCTAAAATATCAATTGTTCCTTTTTTGCTAATGGCTTCAATAGAATTTGGAGCTGCCATTCTTGATGCAAATACGGAAGATGTATCAAATGAGTAAGAGTAACACATAGGATTTAAACTAGATGCTAATACAGTAACATTCATACCTGAAGCAATTGGATTTGCAGGGTCATAGTAATATTTAGGATTATTACCATTCATATGCTTAATCTTATTGTTAGGCAAAACAGAAGTTGTAGTAAACTCATTACCTGCACCTTCTGTTACCGCTCCCTGGTTTTTTAAAATTGTTTGATCACTATTTATTGCATATTCAGCATAGTTAAATTGATTACATTTTACATCTAACTTGATATGATTATCTTGAGAGAAGTTAATTGCCGTTTTTACATTATTAAACACATTTTTTACAATGATTGATTTAATATCGGCTATATAAGTTTTGGTTGTATTGATTCCAACACTATAACCATCAAATGTATTTCCCGAAATCTCAAAATCTTTCATCTTATCAAGTGAAATGGCCGTCCCTAATCCAGTTCCCACAAAACTTGAATTAGTAATCAATATTCCTTTAGATTTATCTACTGTTAATGGAAAGTCAGTGCCTGTAAAATAGGATCTATCAATTAACAAAGGATTTGAAAGAAGTGGATTTCCTTTCACTTCGATACCATTCCATTTTTTGTCGGTACATGCTGAATAAAATTCAGATTCGATGATTTTAATTATTCCACCAGGAAGAACTCTGATATTTAGGTTATCATTAGCAAATACTTTTGCGCCTTTAAATATAAGAGTAGCTCCCGCAGGAACGATAACATTATTATTAATTAATAATTCGCCTGTAAATTGCTGAAGACCAACAATGACTCCGCTCAAAGTAGCGCGGGGTGTAGTACAATTTAACCCGTTGAATCCTTTTTCAATTTGATAATCCTGGCCTCCTTGAGGAAACTTGTCATCAGTTCCTTCGCTGAATTGTGTTACACGAAAGAGAAAGTTTTTGTCTTTTGATACAACTGGCTGTTTAATGCCTTTTAGGGAAATAGCCATTCCACCAGCTTCCTCGTACCTTAAGAAAATATGCTCCATTGTTGCATTAGACGAAGTAACTTCTATTGTAGAATCATTAATTAGTACTATACCCTTTCCTCTTTTTCCACCTTCAAACCATCTTTTTAAAAAATCTTGAGAGAAATGTAATCTTACACGATTGAAATCTGTCAATGTTTGGCCATTATCATCTTTTAAAGCATCAAAATTCAACTTTATAAAATTAGCCTTCCGCACAACATTTCTAACGATTACAGTACCAAATGGATTAATTATTATTCCTGGCGTATAATTATTAATAATTATATTTTTCCATACAATGTTATTATTATCATGAACATTACTCCAAAAAGCAGTAGTTTCTGGGAATGTCATACCATAATTTGGACCAGCTGCTGTCTCAATTCTTGCCGTGAGGCAAAAATGATTTTGATCGGGCCCAAAGCAACTAAATCCATCAGGATAAACTGCCTGCCAAGGAATCTCATAAATTTGTTCTGCCCCCGCTGCAAGACTTATATTGATTCCTGTAGATGAAGTGATTTCATTACCAAATAATGTTGCTGTGCATCCAGGGTATGTGGTTGGCATATAGTTTACCCATTGAGAATCCCAACTTAAACCAGTGGAAGCTTTGGCCCAATAAACTCGCAATGTGCCATTTTGAACTGAACAACCACGATTTTTTACACGGACGTAAATATAATTGTTAACCCCACTTTGATATTCAACAGCTTGAGATGTCTGATTTGTAAATCCATCATTAGTCTGCCTGAGGTACAAATCTGGACTAGCCCAGTAAACACCTCCGGGAGCAGCACCTGTTTCTGTATTCGGTTCTGTTCCAATGTCTTCGGGGGAGTCTTTTATATATAAATCAGCAGCACCTGCGATCACGAAGGTCGCATCATCAATTTTACATGTACCGTCACTAGCAGTCATCGTGTATGACGTTGGTGAAGAAGGACTTACAGCTGGGTTCTTTCCAGTAGGAGAGGTGCCTGCCGGCGAATTTGCCCAAGTATAGGTTGCGCCAATAAGATTGCCATTGCCAATATTAACAGAGGTAACACTCCCACACATATACTGATCAGCACCTGCATCAACAATTGGAGATTTCTTATAAACTGTCGCTATCTCTTGAACTACACCACACGTGGTATTACAGGTTACCGTATATGTTCCTGGGATGCTTATACCCGTTGCTGGATTTCCAGAGAAAGTATATCCATTCGGACCTGTCCAATTATGGCTAGTGGCTCCGTATACAACTGCTGTAACTGCCGACAGAGTATTAGGAGTTAGATTAGTGTTTAAAAGACATTGTGTCGCGTTAGGAGTAAAACTAGAGGAAAAATCAGTTGTATTTGATTCAGTTGGAGGTAGGTTACCCGCGGCTTCAACTCGTTTTCGATAATCTAATCGCTTGACTAAATTTCCTGATGTACAATTGAACAAAAATAAAGCGGTGGCTTCATCCTCAACAGCATATGTTTTTACTATGCCAGACAGTCCCGCACTAAAACTAAATTCGTTTGGGGCATTAGAGGTAGCGGTTAGTGCACCATCTAATCTAATATCAATATTTTTAAAGCTAGTTCCAGTCTGTAGGTTATGGTTTGTAACCATCACTGCAATATAGGATCCTTTTGAAGCAAAAGCTTTTATTGCATAACCATTTGCAGGCAATGTGGTCGAAGTACTTGAAATTAACTCATCTTTTAAATATGTACCCTTAAAGTGATCTGCAAGCATTTTGTAATGATAAAAACTTGGGTATAGATGACCATCATTACAATCGACATATCCTATGTCAGTTTTATTAAAGTTATTTATATTAGGAGTTCCACCTGAGGGGCCAAAGGCAGGGTCACATCCTTCTTTAACACTCCAAAAATTCACAGTGTTCACGCCATATTCCATACCCATTGTTAAGATCCTTGCCCAATATTGTCCTCCTAAAAAACTTCGAGCATCCATCCCATTAAGTATATCAGATGAAGTAGTTGAAGAAGTGGTAATTTGATTATTATAGCAGACATTGGCCTCGGTAATCATTAAACCTAGTGGATAAATCCCTCTTGAGGCATTTACTGTTGACAACCCATTTTTCGCGTGATCAAGGTAATCTCTTAATGTGTATATATCTCCTGTAGGACTTGCAGCTTGATCACATTTTTCCATATCCTGAAAAACATTTGCTCGGGTTGGGGAACTTGATTGAAAGCCATATCCATAAAAGTGAAAACTCATAAAATCAACAAATGGAAGTCCCACAGTAACACCACTAGGATCTTCAGCAGCAGTAATAAAACCACCTATATTATTTGTTCCGGCATTGAAAAATAAGGTTTTGTAAAGACTATAATCATATAGATGATTCTCAGTACCTATAATTTTTATCTTAGGATCAACCTTCCGCATTTCAACTGCAAACGCTTTTGTATAATTTGCAATATTTGTTGCAGTTGCGTATGAAGCTGAATAATTTAAAACGGGTTCATTAGCAATTATGAAATATTGGACATTACGTTTATGAACAATATTTAAGACCCGGACAATTTCAGCCGCCTGTTTTGCATAGTACGTTAAATCATGTGTAACATCAGCATCAAATGGGTCAAAAGGAACTTGAATCATCGGCTCGGACTTTTGAGCTCTAATGTTATCCACAATACTTACGTATCCTTGAGCATAGATATTTCCTGCCGCATCTCTTGGGCGTGTCAAAAAAGCGTCCTGATTATAATTTGTTCCGCCAACTCTCATCAATTTAACCCCACTTAATTTTACTTCTGACCAATTAGATAGGTCTGTATTAGACGCAGGGTTAGTGCTACTCATATTGGTATACCAATAATTCTGCCCCCATAACAAGGGACTTATTTGAGACAATAATGGAAAAATAGATAAACAGGAAAAGCAAATAAGTAGGAGATGTTTTTTCATGGCATTTTTTTTTATAGTTATGCATATTTACAACATATTTTTTAATATGCAATACTTTCCGTGTTCGTTAAACATCATTTTTATTTGTTTGAACGAATTTATATCCCATCTCATAGACTAAACGAATAATTCCGAACGCCTTGGCGTTAATTTTGAATATCTATTCCTAAACCATGTGAAATGAAACTACTACTCCTTTTAAATATTATAATTGTTTTCAATTTTAGTATTTTAGCACAAACTTCTCATTGGACTAAGAATATTAATTATTCCTCATCCAGCCAATCAAAAGCTTCAGGGATTGATTCTTTTGGGAACATTTATGTTGCAGGAACTTACCACGCAACGAACCATGATTATACTAATCCTGCCGGATTTTTTATTTCAAAATTTTCTTCGTCTGGAACATTAGTTTGGTCAGATACCTCTAATGCAAGTTTTGCAGCCGAGTGTGGAGGCATTGCTGTAGATGAAACTGGTAACTCTTATATTATTGGTAGATCTTTGGCCACCGGAAGTTCAATTAGGTTTGGAACTTTTCTTTTTACGAATTCCACTACTTCTGATATGTTCTTTGTTAAATATAATTCAGCAGGCGCTGTTCAATGGGCGAAACAAATAAATGGAGCCAATCCCAAGTCTATATATTTAGATGCCGATGGATTTATATCCGTGAGCGGAGCCTGCAACAGCTCACAATTCGGTACATTCAGCATAGCAGGTGGAGGTTTTGTTGCAAAATTCGACCAAACAGGTAATTGTTTAAATGCTATTTCGAATCCCTCAACTATCTATTCAGCTAAGTGGGATAGGTTAGGAAATATTTTTTTTATTGATTGTCTAAATAGCTCAAATCCGTATTTGATAAAAAAAATTGATGATGCCGGGAATTTAATATGGTCTCGTATTCTTAGTAATCTTGGTGGACAATTATCAATTGATTTAAACGGAAATTGCTATGTTACAGGCCCATTTATTGGTAATATAACATTTGGGGCCACTACTTTAACGGGATCAGGGACTGGAGGATACGGAGCTTTTATTTGCAGGCTAGATTCATTAGGCAACTATGATCTTATTCTATCCGCAGATTCAACAGCAGGCCACTTAGTAGAAGTAGATAACCAAGGTAATATATATACAGATTATTCTGATCCTTTAAGTGGACTTAAAATTAGCAAGTTTGATAGTTTTGGGAATTACACACACGTCTATACAATTCCTCCTATTTCCCCCAATTATTATTACATAGCAAACCATTTGTGCCTTAAGGAAAATAATATATCTATCGCAGGCAACTGCAGCGGACAATATCCACACGCATTTATTTCAAGAATATTTGAATCACCTTTATCAGTAAAAACCATTAATTCTAAAAATGTTTCACAATTTGAAATTTATC
The DNA here is from genome assembly GCA_031428235.1 of Bacteroidia bacterium. GTDB lineage: Bacteria > Bacteroidota > Bacteroidia > B-17B0 > Aurantibacillaceae > UBA4416. The sequence continues at coordinate 7,623 of JANPOX010000369.1, forward strand.
CAAATCCAAGTGAGGGTATTTTTTATGTCACTTGTTACATTAATGATTCAAAAAAAATGAAGCTCAATGTTTTAAATGTTAAAGGTCAAATAATTTATAGTCAATCATATTCCCCGTTAAATGGCAGCTTTAAGGCTGTTGTTGATATTGGAGGAACTGCTAAAGGGTTATATTATGTTGAGGTAATTAGTGAATCTTATCGCGAAGTAAAAAAAATCACAATTCAATAACCTCAATTCGTAAAACAATCAAATTAATTATAGTCCATTTTCGCACCCTAAAAGCTTTTCACCCACATATTAGATTAATTTGATTACAGATCTTATAAATAGACTATATATCCACTAATTAATTAATCTAACACATAATGAAGGCTACTATATTTTTTAATAATTACGTTTTGCTATAATCCAACTTTTGCACAAATTTGGCAATATGCTTTTCAAGGGGAAAACTTTAGTGATAATAATTATATTAATTGTTCACTTTTGGATTCAGCGGATAATACAGTCATAGCAGGAGATTATAGTTCTTGTTATCACTGTAATAACTTAAACGGAGTTTTCATAACAAAAATTCTAAGTGATGGAACTGTTGCTTGGACTGATACGATCTCCGCGCCATACATTAATATAACTCAAATGTACTTTAAGAACAATGGCTCCACCATTATTGCTGGGGTAATGTGGGACACTATCAATTTTCTGGGACATCAGCTTATAGGTGCACAATATGAGACTGGGTACTATGCTGAATTTGATGCAAGCGGAAACTGCTTGGGAGCTGACACTCTTCCATACATTCCTATATGTATTATTAGAAATAATGACAATTCTTTATCTATTGCGGGTATCACTACACATTCAATTACAAATTTAAATTACTATCCTTCATCTGGAAATTTTATTGGAAACTTCAGTGATTTTAACACCGCTAATTGGATTCAAGACTTACAATGGACATTCACCCCTTATGCGAAACTTCCAATGGTTGCAATACCAAACAATACTATTTATTTATTAATGTCAAGTCAGCTTCGTAAATATACAGCATTAGGAAGTACTTATTCCAACGCATCTAATGGTAAACTGCATTATATGGATGGTAAGCTGTTTGGATTATATGGCTCATATTGGTCTGGAAATGAAATTAACGTTTATGACACTGCTGGAGTTATTATAAGTAATAATGTTTTTGGAAATGAATGTACCATTCAAGCCTTATGCTTCCATAATCAAAACTATATCGTGAGTGGGGTATTCAAAGACTCTCTAATTTTTAATGGTCAAAACTATTATACTGATCAAACAGGTTTGGGATATATGTTTTTAATGGAAACCGATTCTAACTGGAAATTTCTTTCTTTAAAGTTAGTTAAACAAATAGAAAATTATACATACGGAGGAGTGTGGGCGGATTTTATTACTTCTAATAATAATGATATATTTATTCAAGGTCCTATTTTAGTGGATGCTATCTTTGGAACTGATACAATAGCAGGAGCTTGTTGTGATTATAAGAACTATTATTTTGCCAAAATAGGTTCAAATTCCGTTGGTTTGGAAGAGGCGCAAATGGCCTTGGATGAGTTAATATTATATCCAAACCCAACTAAAGGAATTATTAATATTAGTGGCAATAGTCGAGAAGAATTAACGTGGAAAATATTAAATACTCAAGGACAGGTTATATTAACAGAAACCCCAAACCAATCAAGCACATCTATAGATCTAAAACACTTAGCTGCGGGTATTTACTTTGTCGAAATTCACGCAAAGAATCATATAAATATTAAAAAAGTAATTATTAATTGATTATAATATTTTCAGAGGTCAATGAATAATGAATATCCTCGAAAGAGCAAACGTTGGTAGTTTTTATTCTAGCATTATCATAGGAATAGTTGCTACTGTTCTTTTCTTTTTTGGGTTTGGGGTAAATTTTTCAAATCGTCTTCGGTAAGTGGTTACCTAAAAACCCGACAACACTTTCCAACGAAAAAGCAAGTATGTCATCCGGATGTACTTGAAATTTTAAAACTATATCGTTCTAGACTATCAAAAAAATTAAGTAAGAAAGGTTATTTTTTTGTCAATAGATTGGGGCCAGATTATCAGAACAATCAATACGGATAATGATTAATAATTATTCTTCTAAAGCTAAAATTAATAAGAAAATAACCCCTCATACTTTTAGACATTCATTTGCAACTCTTATGTTAGAACAGAACGTGGATATAAAGTATATACAGGGAATTCTGGGTCATAGCTCTATTTCTACGACTCAAATTTATACTCACATTAATAATCACAAGCAGCGGGAGATTTTAGCCCTTAATCATCCCCGAATATTAATTAATTCTGGTTTGAATAAAGGATAACTAAATATTATCAGTTAATGAACAATTTAATTAAACCATTACATTTTTTTGATAACGGAAATAATAAGAAAAACTCTACTGTATTGGAATAAAAATATTAGGAATCCGTTGGTTAGTTTTTTAAGTACAATTTCGAATATTTTTCCTCTGGTAACGCAAATGATCAAATTTTAAATGTCATTTTAACAAATAGAATTCAAACTATTTCACTAAATTTGCTTTCAGATGAATTTTAATAAACATATAAAAAAATTAAAAACAAAAAAACTTGGTGCATTTACCATGTTCGAACTTTTATTGGCAATGGCCATTATCGGCATTTTATCTGCTTTGGCAGTTCCTGTGTTTTTACCAGTGATTGGTAAAGCCAAAGCACAAGAGGCTAAATTGCAGTTGCGTCATGTGTTAATGCTTGAAAAAAGTTTTTTTTACGTTGATTCGAAATACACAACCAGTTTAAATGATATTGGTTTTGAACCGGCTAAATTGGTAACAGCCGATGGAACTGCTAATTATAAAATTGAAATCACTGATGCTTCATCTAAGGGCTTTACTGCAAAGGCAACGGCTGTGGTTGATTTTGATGGTGATGGCCAGTTTAACGTTTGGCAAATTACAGCGGAAGACAAATTAAAAGAAGTAACCCCTGATTAATGGACTTACTAAGTATTGTCTTATTTACATTGCTTTTAGTATGTTCTATTATAATTCTGTACCAGGATTTTAAAGAAAGACAAGTTTCCCTTTGGGTTCTATTAGTTTTTGGGTTAGTTGCTATCTCATCTGTATTGTATTACAGGGATAAGGAAGCTCTTTTTTATAGCGGAATAGGTATTTTTCTCTATGGAAGCCTTATCTGGCTGATACTAAAATTGTATTTATTTCTAAAATTCAAAAGAAATAAGAGAATCCTGGATGAACAATTGGGTCTGGCTGATGTATTGGTCATTTTTTTTATTGGTTTGACTTTTAATACGGTTAGTATGATATTTTTCTTTTCTTTTGGTTTTGTATTCTCTTTAATAAGTTTTCTGATCTATTCCATTCTTAAACGGAATAATGATGGTCAAAGTATTCCTTTGGCAGGATTGCTTGTCATTTTTTATGTCATATCAATAATTGTCTTAAATTTGATACCCTTCAATCCTCTAATTGATTGCAGTTTTATAATGATATGACCTTATTATCTGCTTTATCTTCGGACATAAAACATTTACTCACTATTGAGCAGGCTTGGGCTTATAAAATTGTTCCGGAAAAATCGGATGCTGCGGGTTTGCATTTGTTTATAGATGAAAAACAATCGATTACTGATATAAAGAATGAACTGGAAATTGTTTTAGGTAAAACTGTTCAATTGACTCCTATTTCGTTTGAGCAAATTGAAAAGTCTCTAAATATTAATTATCCTAAAGCTTATCAGAATATCAATGAAGTGGCGGCTGTTCAATTAAGTATTAAGGATGGTAATTTCCTTCAAAGTCTGGTGAGGGAAGCACAAAACCTTAGAAGCAGTGATATTCATATTGAAGTCTATGATGACAAATGCCGGATCCGTTTCCGGGTAGACGGACAATTAATTGAACGCCATAAGATCAATAAATCTGAGTATCCAACATTAATTAATAAGATTAAGATCGAAGCGAAATGTGATATTGCAGAAAAACGTTTACCCCAGGATGGAAGGATACGCTTTACGGTGAGCAATTCAAAAATTGATATCAGGGTTTCCATCTTACCAACTTTACATGGCGAAAAGGTGGTATTGCGTTTACTAGGGAACGATGCAACTCATATCGATATTTTAAAATTGGGATTCACCACAGAGGAATTAGAGAGGTATCAATTAGCGATTCAAAAAACGCATGGTATCATTTTAATTTCAGGGCCTACTGGTTCAGGAAAAACAACAACTCTTTACGCTACGCTTAAATTGCTTAATAAGTCTAAATCTAATATTTTAACGATTGAAGATCCTATTGAATATACATTGGATGGTGTTAATCAAGTACAGTTGAAAGATGACATTGGCTTAACCTATTCGGAAGCATTAAGAACTTTTTTAAGACAAGATCCTGATGTAATCATGCTTGGCGAGATCCGTGATGCCGATACAGCACAAATGGCGATTAGAGCAGCTTTGACAGGTCACATGGTTCTTTCAACAATTCATACAAACTCTGCCTGGGGAACTATTTCTCGTTTAATTGATATGGGAGTACCTTCATACTTGTTGGCAAATACTATCAATCTTTCTGTAGCCCAGCGTCTGGTCAGAGTATTATGTCCGCATTGCAAGAAAGAGGAAGCTTTTAACAGCCTTGAATTGCCTAAAGCATTTCAATCCGCAGGTATAATCAAACAATACAAGGCTATAGGATGTAACCAATGCTATTTTACCGGTTACAAAGGACGTAAAGCAGTTTATGAAGTAATCAATATTACCCAAGAACTCGCAGAATATATAAAGGAGCAAAAATCCACTATAAGTGATTACTGTAAATTAAATAAAATCAGTACATTAGCCGAAAACGTGTTGACTCTTTTTGAGAATGGGGAAACCAGTTTAGAAGAAATTTATCCTTATTTGATCCATGAAAATTAAAATAATTATACTGTCCTTTTTCCTGTGCTTTTGCTTCCATGCAAAATCGCAGGATCGCTTTGCTATTCTTGAACAAAAGCTAATAGACCTGGGAAAAACTAATCCCGGTTTAAATGAAAAAGTTGATTTGTCAATCAACGGAGCTTCTATTCAGGAATTTATCAGAGCGATTGGCGTGAATAATAACCTGAACGTTAACGTTGATCCCACAATCGATGCCAAGATCGTTAATAATTTCTCCAAGGTAACAGCACAGGATGTGTTCCTGTTCTTATGTAAAAACTATAACCTGGATATTAATTTTGTGGGGCCGATCATGTCTTTCGTTAAGTACATCCCTCCTGTAGCACCGATTAAAGCAATTGCTTCAAAAAAAATAAATGTGACTTATGAGCCAACAGCTGGCTTATTAAGTTTTGATCTGCAAAACGACACATTATCATCTGCAACAAAAGAGATTACCAAACAAAGTGGTAAAAACATCATTTTCTCTCCGGATTTAGCAGGTAAAATTGTGAATGGGTATGTGCAAAATTCGCCAATAAACAGCGCTTTAGAAAAACTGGCATTTGCAAATGATATGAAGGTTTCTGTGACACCTGATAACTTCTATATATTCGAAAAGAAAGTGCCTGTTGTTGATCCTAAAAACACAAGTAATTCTAATGGGGTTAACACATCTAATTTTGGGTTGACGAATTCAAATTCAAAGAACTCATCTAATGTTATTGTTAAAGATGGATTAATTTCAGTTGATGCTCAAAACATAGCTATTAGTGATTTAGTAAGTTCTGCCAGTAAAGAATTAAGTAAAGAATATTTTTTGTTTAATGAATTAAAAGGGAATACATCTCTGAAAATTGTAGATGCAACGTATGATGATTTTTTGAGATTATTATTTAATGGCACTGACTTTACCTTTAAAAAAGAAGGTGAGATCTATTTATTAGGAGACAGAAACCTTGAAGGCTTAAGGCAGAGCAAACTCATTACACTTAAAAACAGAACCATTGATAAAGTTTTGGAATTTATTCCCTCCGAATTGAAAAAGGGCGTAGATATTAAAACATTTGCTGACATGAATGGGTTGATTGTTAGCGGCTCTCAACCTCGCATAAATGAACTAGAAGCTTTTTTAAGGCAAATTGACCTGGTAGTTCCATTAGTTCATATTGAAGTGATTATTGCAGATGTGAGAAAAAGTAATACTATCTCAACAGGAATTTCAGCGGGTATTGGTACTAAACCGGCTCCGGCAACCAATGGTGGTTTAGTTCCCCAAATAGACCTTTCTTTAAATGCCACGGCGATCAATAATCTCATCAGTGGAATTAATGGTTTTGGAGTAGTTAATTTAGGAAGTGTTACACCTAATTTTTACCTAACCCTGAAAGCATTAGAAGAACAAGGTGCTTTGAAAATTCGTTCTACACCGCAGATAGCCACTTTAAATGGACATGAGGCAAAATTAAAAGTAGGAAGTACTGTGTATTATTTAGAGGTACAAAACAACATTATTAATGCGAATAATAGTAATAATACAAGTGTTGCTCAAAGTCAACAATATAAATCATTAGATGCTGACTTATCAATAACGATTAATCCTCAAGTTTCCGGTGATGAACAAATTACGATGTCTATTGGAGTTACACAATCATCATTTACAGAGAGAATTTCTCAAACAGCTCCTCCGGGAAAATTAAATAGAGATTTTCAATCCTTAGTTCGTGTGAAAAATGGAGAAATGATTATGCTTGGAGGATTGGAAGAAAACTCTACTAACAATTCAGGCAGGGGATTACCGCTAATTTCAAGAATTCCTGTTTTAAAATGGATTTTTGGAAGTCGTACGAAAGGTAAATCCGAGAACAAACTGACCATCTTTATTAAACCAACCATAATTTACAGTTAATTTGAGCATGTGGTGGGAACGATGGATACCTGAATCGTACTTAACGAAAAGCGCTTTGTGTGGTGTTGAATGCGTTATTGGTGAAACAGGTACATCATTTCAATACTCCTTTCTACAAATCAAAAAAAAGAAAATTGAAATTGTGCAGGAAGGAAGTTCAACAGAACCTTCTGAGATTTTAATTCTTGCAAAAAAATATTCTTCACCCATTGCACTAGCCATAAATGGAAAGGGAGTTATCATAAAGAAAATTATATTTAGCGAAAACGACTCCCTACAATTAAAAGATCTTTTAGCACAGTACCTACCTGCAATTAATGTCAGCGATTTTTATGTTCAGTTTTATAAAAACGCTGATTATACAGGGCATGTGGCTGTTTGTCGGAAGGAACAGATAAATGACCTGATCAGCTTGTTTGTAAAAGACAAAACCGAATTGGTGAATGTATTTATTGGCCCTTTGATTTGTAACTCACTTGCTCTTGTCGCTTCTTCTTATAACCGTTTGTCTACTAGTACACATCGTTTGGAATTAGTGAATGGCTTTATAGATTCTGTTTTGCCGCTTGGTAATGCTGAAGAAGAAAGCCTGGTCATTGATGATCTGAAAATCCCTTCATCCAAAATAGTTTCCTTTGCTGCGGGATTTGGTTATTTTACAAAACAGATGAATTATCATTCGGATAATGCTGAACTGAATTCATTGCTGGAACAGCATATTGAAAAAATAAAAACGAGATTTTTACTGACAGTATTGATCATTGTTTTGTTTTTAGTGAGCGCGGTTAATTCTGTGTTGTTTTTCCAAAAGTTTGATGAGAGCAGCATCATGGAAGCGGAACTGAACCTATATGAATCTAAGAATGCACAGATCACTCAATTACTGGAGAGTTATCAGAAAAAGAAAAATCTTATTGAACAGGCAGGAATCTTTGATAATAAACATATGTCAGTGTATGCCGATAAAATTGCTGCCAGTATCCCGGATGAAATTTTATTAAGAGAATTGTATTTTAATCCTGAGGAAGGTGAGACGGAGGAGGACAGTCTTACTAATTTTACGGAAAACCAATTAATTATTAAAGGAAATTGCAGTAAAAGTTCTCTCGTGAACGAATGGATCAATATCCTGAAAAGTCAGAGCTTTGTGAAAACGGTAAACCTGGAGACATTTATTTATAACTCTGAAGGGCATTTACCTAATTTTGTTTTAAAAGTAGACACTCAATAATCATGTGGCAAAACCTCACATATTCTAAAAAAGTATATGCCATTTTTGGAGGGTTTATGTTGTTTTTGCTTTTGGCGTATTCACTTTCCTTTTCAAAAACAATAAAGTTATTTAAGGAAAATAAGATTAAAAAGGAGAAATTGGCCTGGTTAAAGGAAAAAGAAAAAGAAATTCCTGCATTGCAATCGCAGATGGCTTTATTGGACAAAGCCTATAACTCAACTGATTCAAGTTCTATCCGAGATCAATTAACTGCTTTTATTTCTGATTATGCTGAAGAGAATAGTTGCGTGGTGACAGAGATACCTATGAAGTCTTTTTATTCAAGTTCCCAGTTAAATATACAAACCAATAAATTTGTTATTAAAGGACAATACAAATCTTTGTTACAATTAATGTTGAACGTGGAAAGTCATTATAATTATACTGCCAAGGTAGTTTCTGCTAAATTCCAAAGCGTAAAAGATCTTCAAACCAAACAAACTCATTTATACTTAACGCTAATTACCCAATCATTCCGACAACATGAAAAAAACAGTTAAATATATCCTTGTTCTTTGCGGTATTGGCTTATTTATAGCCTGTACAAAAGATTTTATCTTAAAAGATATTAAAAACGAAACAGTGAGCATCATTGCGCCCGCAAATAATTTAAGTACACCCAATAACACTATCACTTTTTGGTGGGACGAGCTGGAGGGTGCCGAAACTTATAACCTGCAAATTGTAAAACCCAATTTTAATTCTATTTCGCAATTATATGTTGATACAACGGTTACTGGAAATAAGTTTGTTTATACGTTTACGCCTGGAACCTATCAATGGCGTATTAAAGCAACAAATGGTGGTGGCACCACAGCGTATACCACCAGAACATTAATCATTGATACAACGAGTAACCTTAACCTGGTTTCGGTTGCCTTGATTACACCGACCAGTAATACTGTTCTTGCAAACAATAACATTATATTTTCATGGAACTCCTTACCAGCGACTTCTTATTATGAGTTGTTGATTACGAATGCTTTAGGTTCAGTTACTACCATTTCAAATATTACTACTACTAGCTATCCATATTCTTTTACAACGGCTTCCGGGGCAGAGGAGAAGTTCAGTTGGAAGGTAATTGCAAAAAATTCATTTAGTCAGACACAGAATAATTTGGCTCGATCTTTCAGGATCGATCACAAATCACCTTCTTTTTTATCATTAAATTATCCAACGGATCTTAGCACAGTAAAAGATTCTTCTTCCTTTAAGTGGACTTATACCGGAACTTATTCGGATG
>JANPOX010000370.1:0-2607 GCA_031428235.1 Bacteroidia bacterium
CAAAAGCACATTTTGTACTAATTGTTGTGGTGTTAAAGTTTGAGTAGTAGTTAGTTGTCCCTTTGAGGTGTTCACTAATAAAAATAGTGATGCGATTGATAGATAAAAATTTCTCATATATTCAAAAATATCTAAAAATCAATTAATTAACAACTTTTTTAATCATCCAAATGGCATTTTAGATAAAAAAACTACATTAGTACCAAAAATCTACAACAATGGAACGCAATCAAATTCAAGATTACCTGAATTCAAATAAAGAACGGTTTTTAAACGAGCTTTTAGAATTATTAAAAATTCCATCCATAAGTGCCAAACCTGAACATAAACCCGATATGGAAAAAACAGCGGAAGCTGTGAAAATACGATTAATTGAAGCTGGTGCCGATAAGGTAGAGATTTGCCACACCAAAGGCTATCCGGTTGTTTATGGAGAAAAAATAATTGACCCATCCAAACCAACCGTAGTGGTTTACGGGCATTATGATGTTCAGCCGGCTGATCCTATGGAACTTTGGGATTCGCCACCCTTTGAACCGGTTATTAAAAAAACAGATGTTCACCCTGAAGGAGCTATTTTTGCACGAGGAAGCTGCGATGATAAAGGGCAAATGTATATGCACGTAAAAGCCTTTGAGATCATGATGAAAACAAATACGCTGCCCTGCAATGTAAAATTTATGATTGAAGGGGAAGAAGAAGTTGGCTCTCCAAGCTTAGGTCCATGGATCATTGAAAATAAAGAAAAATTAAAGGGCGATATTATTTTAATTTCGGACACATCAATTATTGCTAATGATATCCCCAGTATTGATGCTGGATTAAGAGGCTTAGCTTATATGGAAGTGGAAGTAACGGGCCCAAACAGAGATTTGCATAGTGGTGTTTATGGTGGAGCCGTTGCCAACCCAATTAATATTTTATGTAAAATGATTGCTACTTGTCATGATGAAAACAATCACATTACTGTTCCTGGTTTTTATGATAAAGTTCAGGAGCTGAGTTCAGAGGAAAGGACAGAAATGGCGAAAGCCCCTTTTAACCTGGAAGATTTTAAAAAGGATTTAAATGTAGAAGTTGAGCGTGGTGAAAATGGCTATACAACTAATGAAAGAACAGGCATTCGCCCGACGCTTGATGTTAATGGCATCTGGGGTGGTTATACGGGCGAAGGTGCAAAAACAGTATTACCATCTAAAGCATTTGCGAAAATTTCGATGCGCTTAGTACCTCACCAAAGTTCTGCTGAGATCAGCGAATTATTCAAAAAACATTTTGAAAGTATCGCACCAAAATCTGTAAAGGTTAAAGTTACGGCCCATCATGGAGGTGAACCCGTTGTGGTTCCAATAACCTCTAAAGGATTCATATCAGCCAGTAAAGCCATGGAAGAAACCTATGGTAAAAAACCTATTCCAACGCGCAGTGGTGGAAGCATTCCAATCGTAGCTTTATTTAAAAAAGAATTAGGAATGGACAGTATTTTATTTGGTTTTGGATTAGACAGCGATGCGTTGCATTCTCCGAATGAGCATTACGGATTATTTAATTATTATAAAGGGATCGAAACTATTCCTTTGTTTTATAAATATTTTACGGCGTAGAAATCCACCACAGAGGTACAGAGGACTCGGAGAATTAAACATTTTCTGAGCACTGTGTTTTTTAATTTAGTTACTTTTATTTTTCTAACAATTATTTTTTCTCTGTGTCTCAGTGGTGAGTAAAAAAAACATAACTATCATCGGTGGCGGCGCATCAGCCTTGATGCTGGCCTGTTCATTAGATTCAAGTAAATTTAATATTTCGATTTACGAAAAAAATGCTGCTTTGGGACGAAAGTTTTTAGTGGCCGGTAAAGGCGGATTTAATTTAACGCATTCAGAAAACCTAGAGCAATTCGCTGAACGTTACTATCCAAAAGATTTCATTAAACCTTTTTTAAATTATTTTTCCAATTCAGATTTTAGAATTTGGTTAAAGTCCATAGGTATCGAAACCTATGTGGGCACTAGTAAGCGAGTATTCCCTGTGAAAGGAATTAAACCGATAGAAGTGTTAAAAGCGATAGAGGTAGAGTTGAAAAAAAATCAGGCTTCTGTATATTATGATCACGCATGGAAAGGATGGAAAAACGAACACTTATTGTTTTCTAATAATGAAAAAGCCATCAATGTTAAATCTGACATTACTGTGTTTGCTCTAGGAGGCGCTAGTTGGAAGGTTACTGGCAGTGATGGAGCCTGGACAGAATATTTTAAGGCTAAAGACGTTCAAATAAAACCCTTTTTTCCTTCTAATTGTGCATATCAGATTAATTGGAATAAGGAACTGATAAAAAAGATTGCAGGACAAGCACTTAAAAACTGTGAATTTAAATGCGGTTCTATAAGTAAAAAAGGGGAAGCTGTTTTAACTGAGTTTGGCATTGAAGGTAGTGGTGTTTACGCTTTGAGTTCAGAGATAAGAAATCAATTGACTTCTCAAAGTGAGAACCGTCACCCTGAACTTTATTAAGGGTCTCATGAGATGCTGAATCAACTTAAGGGTGAAAAAGCAAAAAATGAAAATCATTTTATTTATTTTAAAACGAACCTTTCATTTGAC
>JANPOX010000371.1:0-1894 GCA_031428235.1 Bacteroidia bacterium
CTTGATGGGAATTCAACTTAATGTTGATTATGAAGATAAGGTACCCGTTTTTATTGGTGTTTTAAATGGGGCTTTTATGTTTATGGCCGACTTGATGAAGGAGATTAACATTGGCTGCGAGGTTACTTTTGTGAAATTGGCATCTTATTATGGTGGAACAAAAAGTACGGGGCAGTTATTAGAGGAACTGCCATTAAGCATGGATATTAAGGGGCGTGATGTGGTAATTGTGGAGGATATCATTGACTCGGGTAAAACCCTAAAGTTTCTATTGAATAAGTTATATGCGATGGAGCCAGCATCAATAAAAGTAGCTACCTTACTTTTAAAGACCGAAGCATTAGGTGAAAAGTTTGATGAAATTGAATTGGTTGGTTTTGAAATTGCTAATGATTTTGTGGTAGGTTTTGGAATGGATTATAAAGGCTTAGGAAGAAATATGCCATCAATTTTTAGACTATGCGGGCAGCAATTGCCAGGTTAATTTTTCTCTTTACTAAGTAAGAGAATCATTTTTCAACAGGAATAGGCCTCAAAGATGAAACATCCTGATAATAATTATTCATTTTAAATCTGGTGTAAGCAATTTTGATGTAATTTATCAAGTCATATTCATTCGCTTTGGTAGCAAAACCGTAAGAAGGGCGATAATTGAGAATAAATAATAACAATTGTTCGCCTTTTAAACCTGTAGTCCTAGTTACTAATGTTTTGTTGAAAATTTGATCTACGATAGCATTTTGATAATCTTTTTCCATTTGCTCCATTAACTTTCTAGCGTTTTTGCCTTCTTTACTAAAGGCGCTCCAAATGGCATCTATACCTAAGCCGGCACCCCCCGGACCTACAGTTAAAATGTCCTTATTGTTACCCACTCGGTAAATTTTATTAAATTCTTTTTTAATTTCCTCGTATTTGGCTTGCGCCGATAGTGCAGAATCTTTTACAACAACTTCAGTTAAACGAATAGATAAACGTTTAAGGTAAATTGCTAAAGAACTTTGGTTTGTGATTTTTGTAGTATCGCTTTTATAGCCAAATACCGAGCTAATGATGATGTCTCCTTCAATGGCATCAATATAAAATTCGCCCTTAGTATTGTTAAAAACCGCTTTTTGAGTTCTAGTATTTAATATACTAACCCTTGTAACCCTAAACTTTGTATCGGTATCAAATACAATCCCACCAATAGTTTTTTCTTGCGCAAACAAAGTGCTAAGTGTAAATAGAAATCCGAAAAGGCAACTTAAAATTTTCAAAGATTACTTTTTAATAATTAGTTCTTGACCAATTTTAATGGAATTATCAGCCATATTATTTAAAGCTTTTAATTCATCAATTGTTAGCCCAAAACGTTTAGAAATGTTGTAAAGTGTATCCCCTTGTTGTACAAAATATTTATTACCTGTAACAATTGGCGTGGCATCAGTGGTTTTATCTTTAACTTTTTCTTTAGGGATGTTGTTATTGATGTCACTTAAAACGCGGTCTTCTCTTTTAATTTTTTCAACCTCGCCTTCCCTTCTATCGTATTGTTGCAAGTTGTACTTTTCAATAATGTTGATGAGTAAATCAGGATATTTTGGGTTTGTGGCATAACCGGCTTGTTTTAAGCCTTTTGCCCAACCTTCATAATCATTTTTATCTAACTCAAATAACGGTGCATATCGTTTGCGTTTTAAAAATTCCGAATGATCTTTAAAGCTTTCTTCGGGATTAGTATAAACCCGGAAACAATCATTTTTTTGGTCGTCATCTTTATAGTAGCCTTTCCCTTTCCAATCGGTTGTGCATTTGATCCCAAAATGATTGTTAGCATATTTAGCTAAATCACTATTTCCTGTACCTGATTCTAATAAAGCCTGAGCTAAAGTTATACTAGCCGGAATACCAT
>JANPOX010000372.1:0-2053 GCA_031428235.1 Bacteroidia bacterium
GTTAGTGATTATCGTTGGTGCATCTTATGTTGATATTGATAACTGGACACCTTTTATGCCTAATCAATTCAGTGGTGTTATGGCAGGTGTATCAGGTGTGTTCTTTGCGTACATAGGTTTTGATGCTGTTTCTACTTTAGCAGAAGAAAGTAAAAATCCTCAACGGGATTTACCGCGAGGCATGATTTATTCTTTAATTATTTGTACGGTTGTATTTATTATTTTGGCTTTGGTATTAACCGGTATGGTTTCGTATACCGCATTAAATGTATCTGATCCGTTAGCGGAAGTGTTTGCTTTAAAAGGCATTAAATGGATGTTATTTATTGTTTCTATTGCAGCAGTTGTTGCCATGACTAGTGTGATTTTAGTTTTTCAAATGGGTCAACCACGTATTTGGATGGCTATGAGCCGTGATGGATTATTGCCAAAGAAATTTGCCGAGATTCATCCCAAATATAAAACACCGGCTTTCTCAACTTTAATCACAGGTTTGGTAGTTGGAATCCCAATCTTTTTTACGACCCCAAAATTCGTATTGGATTTCACCAGCATCGGAACTTTGTTTGCATTTGTATTGGTATGTGGTGGTGTATTAATTCTTCCCCGTAATATGGAAGCCAAAGAAAAAGGGAAATTCAAAATGCCATATATTAATTCTAAATATATTGTTCCTGTAATTACGACAGCATCTTTAATCATTATTTTTTATAACCATGCCAGTATGATCATCAATGAGGATACTTCCTATAATATCCCGATGATTGTATTTTACTTTGTATGGATTACCATTGCCATTTTTTCCTTCATTAAAAATTATTCACTGATACCGGTACTTGGTTTATTATCCTGCTGTTATTTACTGACAGGCATGGGTTGGACCAACTGGATGATGTTTGGAGTTTGGTTGGTAATTGGTTTAGTAGTGTACTTAATGTATGGCTACCGGAAAAGTAAGCTGAACGTTGGGTAATAGTTTTGGGCATGCCGGCGTGAAAAAGGCAGCGCCGTCGGGCTTTGCGTTACAATCTTTTTCAGGAACAAGGCAAAAGGATTTTCACTGCAATCCCTCATGCAGGTATTGAGTAGGTTTAAACGTAATCTTATTTTGAGTTGAAAATAATTAAAGCCAATCTATTTTGTCAAAATAAATCTGGTTCGTATTTGGTTTCTTTTTAGGATATAGTCTTAAAAAAAGTTGGACGGTTTCTTTAATCCTATCAACAGAATTTTGCTGAGCAATATATTTTTCCTGAGCTTCTGCAGCTTCATTGAAATTCGTATGGATAGTTATAGTAGGTTTAGGATATTTCATTTGCTTCCTTAAATTTAATCAAAATCTATGGGAATAAAAAACGGCGAGCATTTACTTCTTCGGGTAATCAAACATAAACAGTTCTCCTGTTTTCACGTTTTTCCAGTCATCGGTATCAAAGCTGATTCCTACAATGCCACAGGTAGGCATTTCCATAGGAAGTGATTTCACCAGTGATTCTGCAAACTCGGTGATGCTGGGGTTATGAGTAAATAATAGTACAGATTCAAACGAATTATCAATAGAATGAATTACTGAAAAATAATCTTTCACACAACAATCGTAAAGCTCTTCTTTAATGGACACTTTATTGGCATTATAATTTAAGTTCCGGGCAAAGATCAGAGCTGTTGTCAGGGCACGGATAGCCTGGCTGCTGATGATAAGATCAGCTTTGCCTGTAAACTTTTTACTCATAAAGTTTGCATCAGCGTAACCTCTTTCATTCAGGTGCCGTTCAACGTCTTCTAATGCCGGGTTTTCGCGATCAGATTTTGCGTGACGAATTAAATATAATTTCTTCATACTACTTTATTTTTTAAAATCTTCCATGGCTATGGTTCTTTCGCAAAAAGAATATTCATCTTTTAACGAGTTAGAACATACAATGACGGTTTTATGCATCGCGTATTGAGTAATCATTTGTTTATACCACTGTATAACCGTTGCATCTAAATTAGTAGTTGGCTCATCTAAAAATAAAACAGGCGTGTCGGCTAAAATTGCCAAAGTTAGTTT
>JANPOX010000373.1:0-2044 GCA_031428235.1 Bacteroidia bacterium
AAAATAAACCAATCAGGTTTTAAAATAGTTGCTATGAAATACATGAAATTAAGCAAGGAAACTGCTGGTAAATTTTATGAAGTTCATAAAGAGCGTCCGTTTTATGGTGAATTAGTTGATTATATGAGCAACGGACCAATTTTAGCAGCTGTATTATCAAAAGATAACGCAGTAGCAGAATACAGAACTTTAATTGGAGCAACGGATCCTAGTAAAGCTGACGAAGGAACTATCCGTAAATTATTTGCTAAATCTATTGCTGCTAATGCAGTTCACGGATCGGACAGCGATGAAAATGCTAATATCGAAGCTAACTTTTTCTTTTCACAGACAGAGCGTTTCTAATACATAACTAATAATGCTAAAGAAGGATTTGCTGGAAAGTGAATCCTTTTTTGTTTAAATTTATGTTTGTTGCGCATTAATTTTTAAAGACCACGATTCTATTTTTTTGATCCATGCAATTCCATTTAAATTATAAACCGGCTGTTAGCCCTCAAAAAATAACACACGAGGATCAGGTACTGTTGATAGGCTCTTGTTTTAGCCAGCACATAGGGAATAGATTAAGTGATTTGAAATTTAATGTTAAGGCAAATTCTTTTGGAATGGTCTTTAATCCGGAAAGTATTGCTCAAGCACTGACCCGCATTTTAGAAAAAAAATATTTTACGGAACAAGATGTTTTTGAACATGAAGGACAATGGATTTGTCTGGAATCTCACAGTTCGGTTTCATCTGCTACAAAAGAAGAATTACTGAACTCTCTCAATGCTTTAATTGATACATGGCACTCTGCTTTAAAAACTGCACAATGGCTCACCATAACGTTTGGTACGTCCTATGCGTATAAGTTTTTGGCACAGAATAAAATTGTTGCCAATTGTCATAAGCTTCCAAAGGTGCATTTCGAAAAGTTGCTTTTAGAAACATCTGCGATTACTTCCAGTTATAAAACCTTGCTTGATAAAATAAATCAATTTAATCCGTCTTTGAAAATGTTATTTACAGTTTCGCCTGTTAAACATTTGAGAGATGGAGTAGTTGAGAATAGTCTGAGTAAGGCCATCTTAATTCACTCCGTTCACCGGATCATTAAAGAAAATAATGCTTGTTTCTATTTTCCCGCCTATGAAATTGTAAGTGATGATTTACGGGATTATCGCTTTTATGAAGCTGATATGGCGCATCCTAATAAAATAGCGATTGATTATGTGTGGAAATTATTTGCAGAAACATATTTTAATGAAATTACACAATCAATTAATGAAAAAGTAATAGATATTCACAAGGCATATCACCACCGGTTATTCAATGTAGCAACTGGTTCCTCAGTTAAATTTAAACATAAATTTTATCAGAAATGTGTCAATCTTCAGGCACAATATCCCTATCTGGATATGAGCGAAGAGTTGCGTTATTTTAATAGCATCGAAGATTAAACAAATTAAACACATATTTTTTGACCTTGATAATACGCTTTGGGATTTTGAAAAGAATTCAAGAGAGGCCTTATTGCATTTATTTTTAGAACATGATATTCAGGAGCATTGTCAGGTTGATTTTTTAGATTTCATTACGATCTATGAAACTATTAACCATGATCTGTGGCATTTATACAGTTTAAATCAAACCACTAAAGAAGAACTTCGTTTCCAAAGATTTCATAAAGCTTTTTTGCATTTTAAATATGATAATCTTGCCTTAGCAAATGTGTGGGCCGATGATTATTTAAAACTCTCACCTTATAAAACACATTTGATTGAGGATGCTTCAGAAGTGTTGCATTATCTGCAGGATAAATACCATTTACACATCATTACCAATGGCTTTAAAGAAGTACAACATATTAAACTCGATGCTTGTAATTTGAAACCACATTTCAAACACATTATTATTTCTGAAGAGCATGGGTTTAATAAACCGGACCTTCGGATTTTTAAATTAGCTCAGGAGTTCACGGGGGCCCAGCAACAGGAATGTATAATGATTGGTGATAATTATGAGGCGGATATTTTGGGCGCCTTAAATGCCGGTTGGAAAG